>NMQN01000773.1 GCA_003575245.1 Candidatus Atribacteria bacterium 1244-E10-H5-B2
AATGAGACATTCTTTGGGTAATCCCACATCTTCTGCTACGGTAGTACTTACTTTTCCTATAATTTCTCCTGATGGGACAGGGCTTGAAAGAAGACTTTTATCTATACCAACCTTGTCTAAGATAAATTCTGACCACTCTCTCTTTAGAAGGTCAAAAGCCATAGTCCTTGAAGCCATAGTCCAATCTATATACGGTTGTGCCCCTAACTTTGAACTTATGAAATCTACATAGGTCATAAACTTATATGTTTCTTTATAAATATCCTTAGTATTTTCTTTAAACCATAAGATTTTAGTAAGAGAAGTTATAGGGTGCGGCCTCATACCTGTAATGTTAAAGAGCTCTCTTTCTCCTATAAGTTCAGAACAAAATTGAGCTTCTTTTGTGCTCCTATAATCCATTCCCAAGATGGCATTGTGGAGGGGATGAATTTTACTATCTACAGGGATCACTGCATCCCCCTGGACAGAAACACATATAGCCTTTATATCTTTTAAGTTACTTTCTTTTATTGCTTTTCTGATCACATTCTTTGTTATCTCCCAGACTTTCTCTGGGTCTTGTTCTGCCCGGTTAGGCTTTTTAATTATTACATCATATACGCTAGAACTATAACCTTTAATCTTCCCTTCTAAGTCAAATACGATAGCCTTGCAGGCTGTAGTTCCTACATCTAAACCTATAACATGCATAATTATTCCCTCATTTTTTATGTATGCCAGTACACATCAATCCCTAAATAGTTAGAAAATGCTTCTTGAAGTACTCTTGCCACTTGCGAGCGGTTTATAGCAACATGATGTTCATAACCATTTTTACAGATGAAATGGAGAAGTTCCTGAAGCTTTGGAATATGAGCTACACCCCAAGCCCCAAAAGTATTTATCTTGTCCTTTGTTATCTCTCCTTCTCCTACATAAGCTTTTAACTTACCTTGAATATCATCCGTAGTGAGACGGGCAAATGTAAATGGACCAGGCTTAATGTTTCCTGTTAACGCGCCATAGGCATTCTCATGCCCTACTGTTCCTCCTATAACGTCTCCATATTTCATTACAAAAGACTCAAAGATAGATTTTGGAAAATTTCCACAATGAAAAAGAATGGCCTTATTTAATTCACCGTCATAGTTATTATTCCAATCTACAAGAGCAGATTGCTTATTAGAAACACATTGTAAGGCATACATTGCTAAAACTCCTGTAATATCTAGTTCGCAGGCGCTAGGGTAAAGCTTATCACTCATCATACTCATAATAGAACAGGGCATTATCCCAAGGTTATACTCGATGGAAGTCCAGCATTGAATAGCAGATGCCACTATATCATTTTCTCTCATCCAATTCTCTATAGTTATAGAAAGTTGAGCCATAGTTTGTATCTTTTCCACTGGGACTTGAGAAGTATCACAGTAGGAACGAATTTCTTCTACCTTCTCTTTTACTATAGGTTCATCTATAGATAATCTTTTCATTCTATAGAAGATCTCCGAAAGATCGATCCCTTCTACAGAAATTCCATATCTTTCAAGGATTTTTTCTGAAAAACGAACAGTATTAAAAGTCCCTGGCCGGGCACCAATTGCTCCAACTTTTATATTTTTTAATCCCTTAACTACTTTACATACCCCTGAAAACCATTGAAGATCTTCTATAAAGCTACTGTCCTCAGGATTTATAGTGTGGACTTGGATAATAGAAAAGGGAATATTATACTGTGCCAAATTATTACAAACAGAAATTTTACCACAAAAACTGTCTCCTCGGTGGGCAAAATCTAATGCGTTAATATCATCAGGAAAAGCATGTACTAATACTGGTACTTTTAGACCGCTTAGACGTAAAGCATTGGCTACCCCCTTTTCATCTCCAAAATTAGGAAGAGTAACAATTACTCCATCTATTTTATCAGAGTTCTCTTTAAACAGTTGAGCACACTTTTTAGCATCCTCCCAGGTCTCTACAGTTCCAGACTTTGTATCCTCTAGAGAAAGACAAACGACATTATGTCCTTCTTTTTCTAAAATCTTTATCATCTTTTCTCTTCCAACTTGAGCTAAACTATCAGGGAAAAAGTTTCTATTACTTACAATAAGCCCGAAAGTAAGCGCCATGTTTGCACCTCCTAAAATTTTTTATCCTAAAATACTATCTTGAAGCCTTCTTAATTGTAAAAGAACCGAATTTTCATTAAGTTCTACCATATCCCAAGTTATAATTTGATCCCTTTCTACATCACATTTAAGTCTTGCACCTTGAGCAAGTCCCACGGGTAACATATTTTCTTCTTTAGCAACTTCGTATAGTTCAATAGATGATCTATAGCAGTATCCTCCCATACTATCTAGAATCTCTCCTTTTTTAAGGTTTTTCTTTGCTACAGTAATACATTCTGAAACAAGGGCCTTTAAAGGATGCCCGCTGGATTCACCATAAATGACTCCTTGAACCGCTGTAAGAGGAGTCTCAATACTACAGAGATGATATGGTCTAAGCAAAAGATAATTTGGTCCATACCCCATATCCCTCTGGATTAGACCACTTTTTAGCCTTGGATTATCAGTAGTTACAATTACAAAAACTCCTGGGTTTATATCACCTATTGCATAATCTACTATCCCTTCTTTTTTCAATATTCCCCCCTGGTTCTTTCTGCAAAATATTGAAGTTAAGTCTTTTACATTGCATTTTGGGCCGTGCATGCCTCTTATATCAGGTACAAGACCAGTAGCATTTGATACTGCAGCCATTTCTATTATCGTTTTAGAGCCATCGACAAATTCAACAAGCATCTTGGCGTTCATATCCCTCTTTTTTGCTCTTGCTTTCCACTGTTCAGGTGTTGCATAGATATCAAGAGGATTGTTCTTTCCCTTTCCCCCTGCAACAATCTTAAAGCCTAAAGCCTTTGCAAATCTATATAATTCTATAATTGCAGCAGGCTCATCACCAGCTGCCAATGAATAAACTACCCCTGCATTCTCAGCTAATTGCCTTATTATAGGCCCTATAGTTACATCACATTCTACATTCAACATTACAATATGTTTCTTTTGATTTATACAATCAAGAGAGATCAATGCTCCCATCTCTGGTGAACCTGTTGCGTCTATTACCACCTGGATAGGTTCAGCTCTTGTTGCAATCTTATAATTTGTTGAGACAATCTTTTTCCCTTCTTTTATAGCTTTTGATGCAGTATCTATGTCTGAGGTCTCAATTATATCTTTTTCATCTGAGCCTGCAATTTTATAGGCATTTAGAGCTATCTCTGTTTTTAAATCAATAACTACTGGTACATCTATTCCAACCATACAGCTAATCTGAGAGACGATATCAGTCCCCATCTGGCCAGCCCCGATCAATCCTACCTTAATAGGCTTACCTTCTTTTTGAAGTTGTTCTAATTTTTTATCTATTTCGTACATCTAAAATTCTCCTCTTTAATACTAAATCCAAGGGTTAACTATTATTTTTAATACTTTACCCTGTTCTGCATATTTAATACCTTCCTCGATCTCTTCTAGTGGGACTATCTTGTCAATATAACTCTTGGCATTTATCTCTTTTAGTGCGATTAGATTTAGCGCTTTTTCATGGGCATAAACAGGATAAGAAAAAGTACCAACTACTGTTAATTCGTTATAATGAATAAGATTACTATTTAATGTCGTTATAGGTTTATCCTTAGGTAAGCCCCCAAATATAATAATTCTTCCTCTCTTACGTACCATCTCAACTCCCTGTTCTTGTGTCTTAGCAACAGGATTTGCTATAATTGCAAAATCTGCACCCAGACCATTGGTGATCTCTAAGACTTTTTTTACAGGGTCCTGGCTACCAGCATCTATAAGATAATCTGAATGAAACTTTTTAACGATATCTAATCTTGTAAGACCTACCATTATTATCTTTGAAGCTCCCCTCGCCCTGGCTACTTCTAAATGTAGGCAACCTATAGGACCATCACCAATGATTACTACCGTATCACCTAAACTTATAATGTTATACTCTTGACAAGCAACAACAGAAGATGCAGGCTCTGATATAGTTGCCTCTTCAAAACTAAGGCCTTCAGGTATATGATGGATTATTCCATGGTTAATTACCTCACCGGGTAGATATATAAATTGTGCAAATCCTCCAGGCCAGTGAGTACCTATTAGTCTATGATTTAGACACAGATTGTGAAGTCCTCTTTTACAATAATAACATTCCCCACAGCTCACATCAGGTGCGATAGCTACTTTATCTCCAATTTTAAATTTTTTTATTTTTTCTCCAACTTCTTCTATCACACCTGCAATTTCATGACCCATAATCTGTTCTTTTACATCAATCTTTAAACCGTTATGATAATTTCTTACATCAGAACCACATATTCCACATGCTTCTACCTTTACTAAAATCCCATCATCTTCGCATTGAGGGATGTTAATTTCTTTTACAACTATTTTTTCTATTTCTTCAAACACTGCTGCTTTCATTTTTCTCATCATTTGTTACCTCTTTCAAAAGTTTCTCTCCAACTGCACCTCCAGAATGAATAATCGCAAATTGTTCTTTAGTATAATTTGTATACTTCATTAAAGAAACAGCTATTGCATCAAATAATGATATGACCGCAATAGTACTTGATGTAGCTAACATATTAAATTCATCAGCCTCTCTTTCAACTTTAACCTTTAGAAGCAAGTTACACTCTTTACCGAGGATTGAACTTTCATTTTCTGTTACACCTATTAGTTTAACTTCTTTTTTTTTTAGAGAAGGAACCACATTTATTATCTCTTTGGTATTCCCACCTTTCGAAATTGCAATGACAATATCATTTCTCTGTACCGCACCCAACCCACCGTGTACACTATCTGCAGGTGATAAAAAGAATGAGGGTATTTCAATACAAGAGAAGGTATGGGCAATTTTTCTAGCTGCAGCAGCTGACGTCCCTACACCCATAGTTATAACTCTACTATTATTATTTTTACAGTCCGCTATCATCTCTACCACCCTAAATATAGCATCCTTATCTACAGTAGTAGCTAATTCTTCTATAGATGATATTTCTATCTTCCAAACTTCTTGCACCGTCTTCCATAATTCTTCTTTTTCCATATGCCCTCCATTATTTTCTTTTAGATTATACTATAAATGAAAATAAAAGTAAAGATTTCTTTCAAGTACATTTTTATGTGAGACAACGGGGAAGGGAAGATGGGGAAAAATTTGTTATAGTATCCATGGGTGTAGCTTACCTCCTTTTTTAAAAAAGGTTTTTGTTTTCTATAGGTAAGTCTACACCTTTTTATTATATTGTTATTATATTTGATAATAATTTTCAAATGTGATATTCTAAAAAGAAATTAAGTAGGGTACCTTGAGAAGTTAATATAGGATTACGGAGGGAGGATAAAATGTTTTTAGCTCTAAATACATTTGTTTATGAAGTGGGGAGAGTTCCTATTGAAGATGCTTTAAAGAGTGCTTATAATTTTGGCTTTAGATTTATCGATTATGCTGCTTTTAACTCTGGAGACCCTACAATAATGTCTAAATCTAAGCAGAAGGAAATAGTAAAGATATTTAAAGATTATGGATTTAAATCTTCTCAGTTACTTCTTGCCAATACCCAATATATAGCTTCTACTGATACTTCAAGAAGGATGAAAACATTAGATTATATGAAAGAATGTGCAGATTTCCAACTTGAATTAGAAGGTAAACAAGTTTTAGTATGTTGGGGATGTGGGGTTTATGAATCTGGAGTTATGCAAGAAGAAAACTGGATTAATTCTGTTAATTCTATTAGAGAGCATGCAAAGTGGTGTTTAGATAGGGGAATATTAGTTGACCTAGAACTTGATCCACATGTGTATTTTGTAGTGAACAGTACTCAAAAGATGGCTAAGATTATCGAAGATGTTGGAATGCCAAATGTTTTTGCTAATGTTGATATTGGACACCTATGTATTACCAGAGAGAGGCCAAATACCCTTGAAAAACTAAAAGATAAGATTCTTCATGTCCATATAAGCGAAACCGATACATTTGAACATACAAATAGTATTATTGGGACTGGAAAAGCTGATTTCAATGCCTACATAGATTTTTTGATGAAACTTGATATAGAAAAGAACTGTGAAAAGTATGGAGAAGCTTGTACTGCCGGCATTGAGATGGGAGAACCAGGAAAGTTCGTTGATAATCCAGATCACTGGGTTAAAAAGAGCCTTGAATATTTAAATAAAATCTTACCAGATTGGAAACTACAATAGTGAAGATAAGCGTATCGAGCGGAGACTATCTTATGGAGAGGAGGTTTGCGCTGTGCCTAGACTTAAAATTTCAGAGTCTAAAGACTACTTTGTTGATGAACAAGGTAAGAAATTCTTCTATCTAGCAGATACCGCATATAATGCATAATTTTTAAGTCTCGCGTATGTTCTCCTACCTTAAAATTCGATTTTTATCAAAAACTTGCCTCTTTTACTGGTCTAGCTCAAGACTTTATATCAATTTTCGCTTTATTCGGTATTTTGTTATTTATTTAGCTAAAAAATAGGTATAATCATACCAACCACCCTAAAAGACCCCCCTTAAAATCGCTTGGATTAGCTTTATTTTTGGCAACTAAGTGATAAAACTGCTAATAACTGAAATGTTAACTTTTGTTAACCTGAAAATGTAACCTTTTATTACATCGATCCCCCTTTTTTTTGTAAGATAAACCTTACATTCTTTACTTTAACCCCTAACCCTTTCTTTTTATCAGAATAACCTTCATTTCCTTCATTTCCTTTTTGTCTAAATAGCTTTCGTTTCTTTCGTTTTGAATATAGACCCTGACCCC
>NMQN01000559.1 GCA_003575245.1 Candidatus Atribacteria bacterium 1244-E10-H5-B2
AATCATCGACCTCTGCCGGGATTATAGAAACTACTACTGCCGGACGATTAGTAACCAACAACTTTTCCTGGCGGTCATAAATCCTACCTCGCGGGGCATCCTCTACCAGGGAACGGATACAATTCTCTACCGCTCTTTCCTTAAATTCCTCCCCTTTAATCATCTGCAAATACCACAAACTGATAACTAAAATTGAAAAACAGATGACCACAAATATCAATAACCAATTTAGCCGTTGTTTCACATCTTCTGGAACTGTAGAAGATTCCCTCATAATTGCTCCTCAATTTAATGGCAAAAGTTTCCCAAAGGTGCCAGGCACCTTTGGGAAACTTTTTTAATTTTTATTCTTTAATCATCCGGAAAAGTTTATTTATTGCTAAAAAAATAAAAGGTGATAGTAGACTGCTATACAAAGCTTCGGGGAGGGCTACCTGTTTTAAGCTCCAGGCCAGGTTATATTCGATTCCAAAAGCACGTAATAGCAAAAATATTAAAATACTTTGCATAAATGATGCAATAAAAGTTATTACCGGAATAATAAATAATATATGTTCATGAAATATTTTTTCTTTTAACATTCCACAGGTAAAACCTATCGCTGTCTTTGCCAAAGCATTCATTCCTAAGAGGCCGATAGAAAAGATATCCTGCAAAAGGCCGGAGGCAAATCCGGAGATAGTCCCTTCTTTTTCTCCCTTCAGCAAGGAAAAAACTACTACTACTACCATTATTAAATCAGGCTTCAATCCCAGAATAGTAATCGAATTAATAATAGTAAGTTGAATTAGTAAGGCAACTACAATTATTGCACCTTTAAGCAAAATTTTCATCAGCTATCTCCTTATATAATTGATTAATCAAAAAAACGGATATTAATATAAAATAAAGGGTGATGCTTGTCTAAGATATATTAAGGGGGATTTAATTATTTTAGCATTTAGGACTTTAAGAATGGGCAAATAGAGCGAGTCGGTAATATTATAATTCTATTATCTATCGCCATTAAGATAATGCATTAATATTAAAATACTAAATTAATTAATATTTTATAATTCTATTTTGGGCCATTTCAACTAATTATCATTTACTTATTAAGCATTATCTATTATCGATTATTAATCTACTTCTTTTAGAGAATAAACCATTTTCCCTAAAATCACCAACCAGATAAAGTAAAAAAGGGCAAAAGTTCGGAAAGCCCTGTTTGGCTGCTTAATCGATCTATAAATCCATTCCATTCCGTGTCTTTGCATCCACAACGGTGCCCGCGGTATCCTGCCGGAAAGAACATCAAAACTTCCGCCTACCCCCATACAGACCGGGACATCTAATCTGTTTAAATTTTTATTAATCCATTTTTCCTGTTTGGGCACACCCATACCCACCAGCAATATATCCGGTCTATTTTCTCTAATCTCGGCAATAATCTCTTCTTCCTCTTTATTCCTATCATTATTGTCATTTTTCACATTTTCGTAATTTTCACGATCTTCACAATTAAAATAGCCATGATGAGTTCCGACTATTTTTATTCCCTGATATTTTTTGGTTAAATTTAAAGCAGCCTCACTGGCCACTCCAGGATAAGAACCTAATAAATATAAAGAATACCTCTTTTTGGCAGCCAATCGGCATATGTTATGTATTATGTCTATACCGGTTACCCTTTCAGGTAAAGGATAATTTAGAGTTGTGGCGGCCCATAAAATACCTGCCCCATCAGGGGTAACTAAATCTGCAGATTTTAATATAGCGTGATATTCAGGGTCTTTCCTTGCTCGCAATAC
>NMQN01000572.1 GCA_003575245.1 Candidatus Atribacteria bacterium 1244-E10-H5-B2
AGTCGGGTATGCAAACCGGTCGAAGGATCTATCCGCCCATAATTTTCCATGCCCAGATGAACGTCAGCTAAATGTAGAAATTTCATCTCTTTCCCTCCTCTTCTATAAAAATCTTATTAGGCATTTTTAGAATAATTTGATTATCATAACTACCCATTTTAATATTTATACAATTACACATTTTTCTCTCTAAACTTGCCTACCCTGGCAGGGCTACCCCAACCCTACAACCTTCTCCACACCTACTAATACCGTAGTCCAAACCTGACGTTATATACTCCCCTTTTAACGCCACAGGATAGGCCATTTATTTAATTTCTAAATATGCCCAACTACATGGTCCAACAGTTTCACTTTCAGTAGCATCTACACGAATAGCTTCCACTTTGTCTCCATCAGATTTTAAATTAAATACTTCTTCTAAATATACTTCATCCCTATCATTGTCTGGTATTATCAGCATTCTGTGCCTTTCCATTTTTAATTGCATTTTAATATTCTCCTTTTTTACTTTACATAAGCACTCTATAGGCTCTTGTACTTTATCTCAGTTCGTAGCTCTAGCCATCGTAGTGAAGACCTCTTCCATCTTTTTTAATCTTTCCGGATCATTAATTAACATTTCTTTTGCTTCTTCTATCGTAGTAGGAATATCGAATACATATTCCTCATCGTTGATTCTAGTTCTACAACCTTCTCCCACTATTTCTTCCCAATTTTTGAGTCCAGCTTTCTGTGCTATAACGAATAAATCAGTTAGTAATTTTTTCTTATCTTCCTTTGGTATCTCTTCTTTCGGCATCTCTTCTTTTGATTTGGAAAGCTCCTCGAGGGCCTTTATTAGACGATCCCCTACATCTTTATTGGTTGCTAACACTCTTGTGGCTAAATGCTCGGTAAGTTGAGTCTTGAATATCCCCTGGTCTAAAGCAAAGTTCACCAGTCCTTCAAAAGAATCAATTCCGGCTTTCTGAGCCTTTTTTGATATAGCCTGTAAAATCTTATCTTCTTCTTCAACCCTTTTCTTATATATTGTTTTTGATTCTTTATAAGATTTAAGCTTGTCTTTTCCTTCTTCATGATCCTTTTTTAGCTGGGATTCCCGGGTCTTGCTCTCTTCATAATCTTTTTTTAATGCTTCCTTCCGTTCGATCTCTTCTGTTTCTTTCAATTTAGCTTCTTCTTCGGTTTCCGGTTCAATTACTGCCTCATCTTCCCTTCCTTCTGCCGGTCCGGTAGTTTCAAGTTCATATTCCTTATTTTTTCTTTGTCCTAGATATAATATTTCTCCTGATATAACCCTTCTAATTTCTTCTGTACTGGCAGCTATTTCAAGGGTTACAACCCAATGATTTTTCATGTTTGCAGTTCCGGGAATCTTTAATTTTTTTGCCACTCTCTTCATTCTGAAAGGTATCATGGCCCAATGCCCCCCAGTTGTTTTCTCAGCTAATTCAAAAGCAGAATTACATTCTTCTATCGATACAATTCCCCCGACTCGGCACTGATAGAAAGTCCCGATGGAAACCGAAGGGACCATAAATTTGAGATATCCTGCCTTTACGCAACCCCCTATTTTGGTTTTTTTATCGTACTTTTTGTTATAATGTTCGCAAGGACACTTAACCTTCTTCCAACTCCCATTTTCCAGGTTAAGTCTTTGTGCTGATTCTTCCCCATCACCCTGGCATAATAAGGCTTCGTTGCTCCCATATTTTTCATAATTTTGCGGGAATACTTTTTTCCTATCGGCTACCGGGAAAAATACAGTTAATTCGGTAGGTTCTTCGCCAAATACATCTCTGACTTCTTTTGGACACACAAAGTAATCCGTCTCTTTCGGATACTCTACGCCTCTTTCATTTTTAACCCTAATGCCTAATCTTATTTTTTCTTTATTTATGGGTAGTTTTATGTTTTTTGTTTCTGGTATAGATGTATACCTTCCTTTATCAAATTTACCATCTTTATTATTCATTTAAATTTACCCTCCTTATTATTTTAAATATCAGTTTTAATTTTGTAATTGAATCTGGGATCTTGACGCTTGATCTCTACGCCTTTGACTTCGTAGCTTTCTTCTCGTTCTTCATCAACCAAAAATAGTTTAAAATCCAACTCAGTGATTTTACCTTTTTCAAAGATTGGATTATTGTCAGCTATTATGGCTCTCTTTAATTCACCTTCTAGTAGGGTGGTAGTCACCTTGATAAATTTCTTAGCAATTTTTTCGGGTAAGGTTTCGAGGAATACCATTATTTTAGGAATATCATAAATCCAACTATCCGGCATGACCCTAAAATTTACCCAGCCCAACAGGGTATCGATTTTGGTTCCCTTTGAAGCGATTAACTCTTTTTCCAGATCACCCTCTAATTTTTCAATATTGTTAGTTAGATCTTCGATAGTATATTTTTTATTATCTCTCTCGATGTAGTTCTGACTGGAAAATTCATCAAGCTTTCGTCTTAAAATTGCAATATCAAGATTACATTCTTTAATCTCTTTTAGCTTAGCTTTCACCACAGCCTTAAAATCCTTCTCATCGCCTATCATTTTTTCACCTCACTTTCTATTTAATAAATTTAGAAATATTTTTAGCAGGGGATATATATCGTTCCTTAAATAGCCTGGTCAGCTCTCTTTTAAGTGGATTGTCGAAATTTAAAATGATATCTCCCTCGATAGACACGGATGTATTGCAATGAACTTTTCCGTTAAGTTCAGGAAGCTTAGCAAAAATTTCTGCTATCTTTCTGATAAGCATTTTTTCTGTCTCTTCTGTCATCTTCATTTAAGTCTCCTTGATTATTTTAGGATTGTATTTTTCAAGTAGATTCTTTCTCAGGTCCTGTTACCATTCACCCCAATCAGGTTTTAGTCCTAATTTTTTATCTATTTTCATTAACATTTTTATATCCAGCTCCTGCGATTCCTCAAAGTGAAAATTTAATTTCAGTTTATTATTCACTGCCATTAATATCTCTTCAGCTAGCTCCCGGAGCCTTTCAACATCTTTTAAAGCATAGATGATATCTTTCGTATAACAGGCTATCCCGTGGCCCATCTCCAAGCCTGAATCTTGTAATATTTTTACTTTCTCTTTTACCTCATTCCATTCTTTTCCTTCTGGCGCTTCTATTTCATAGAGGTGATCCGAGGCCCCATTAGCCCATAAAGTGATTCCCCGGCTTAGAGCTTTTTCTTCATTGCCATAATAGGAAGAAAATGCTCCTTTGCAAATATTTATTCTTTCTAAATATTCTGGAGAAAAGTGCTGATAGAATTTAGCCAGGCAAACCACTAAACCCTTACCGAATTCGCTCTTTTCTTTTTTAAAGTATTTATCTATAAGGTGTTGATAAAATTTTACTAAGCTCACTATCAAATCCCTGCAGAATTTACCCTTCTCCTTTTTCATACTTGAATTCTCCTTTTGATTTGACAATGCATACAATGACAGGCGATACCGTGTTCCTCAGCTTTTAGTTCCGGGAATGGCTTATCTTCTGGCCAGATCGCCTTTAATAACATTGTTAATCGCATATCCGTATGGTCATACCAGGGCGATCTTATATATATTCTATTTCTGTCCCTGAATACAGTCATCTTACAAGCCCGGCCTCCAACGTAATCCATATCTAAAGCAAATTGTTTATCATTTTTCCATATATCTAATATTCCCTTTGCATCTTCATCAGTTAGGCCACCTTCTTTAAAATGTAGCCGACCCAAACCTGCTGGAATTGATAGCTTATACACTTCTTTGACAAATTGGATTAAATCTATTTCGGTAATATCTATTTTCATCTGTTCTTTTCTCCCTTAATTATTCTTTGAATTTTGAGCCATCTTAAATTTTGAAAATAAATTGGCTTTATCCTTGCCGGCTATCTCTGATAAATCACTAAGAAATAGCAGGTCCATATATTTTGATTGCAAGTCGTTGTATTTCTTAGCAAATTCATTTGAAGTTATAAGTAGTTCATTACGAATTTGAGGATCTCTTAAAGCACTACGGGATTTGTGTTTTACTATCTGATTAAATTCAATCATCAAGGATTTCATTTCCTTTCGAACCAAACACATTTCTTCTTCGTAGTTCATTTGGAGCTTCCTTTCCTTTTTTCCATTATTCGTCTCTCAGAATATCGAGCAGTTGTTTTCTGCCTCGGTAAGTACCTATCAAACTTCTCATAAAATCTTTTTCTTCTGCTGAAAAGAGCTCCCGGTCTTGTTTGTTTCTTTTCAAACCCAGCTTTCCTAACCAATAGGCTACGGTTCCTATCCCGCATTTATGCTTAAGAGCAATTTCTGCATAAAGCTTGCCTTCATGAAAGTCTCTAATTAATTGGTTTTCATCTATTTTTTTGATCATATTTTCCCTAAAAATAGCCTCTTTATTTCTTCAATTAAAGTTCTGGTATGATGGTATTAGTCAGCTCAAATTCTTTCAATTACGATGGTCAGGGGTGCCTTATTTTTGATTTTTTCGATAGTTCCCTGATTTTATTCTTCTGTCATTCGGGGATGTACTCCCTGCTATTAAACATATAATTTATTCTCCCCTAATCTGCTTTTTATTTATTACTCCCTTCCATTTATTATTCTTCTTCATACTCGTTATTTATCTTGTCCTCAATTAATTCTTTTGCCCTTGATTGTCCAGTTTCTATAGCCGATAAATAACTCTTATAAGCATCTTTCCCCAACCACTCATCTACGGCATCCTGGAGCATTTTTCGCCCCAGCTCCGGGACGATTACTATTGCGTTGGCTTCACATTTTCTTATCCCATACTTGACAATATATTCACGGACACCATAGACATTTTTCTTGTAGAACTCATGGTTAGGATTACTCATATCTTTTCCAGACCCAGTTAATAAATTATCCACCCAGGTAAGATTATTATTCTGAATGAAGTTATAACTTAAGCCAATCCGCTTGACAATAAGATTTGCAGGACTCCAGCCAGTAAAAGTGCTATATTCTTCAAACTGCTTTTTTAAAACATCACTTATACATAAACCTGGCGGGTCGAAATCACAACAGACTAATAGTACCGGTTCTTTGCCTTCTTCCTCTGCTCTTCGGAAGTTTTCTGCCATCACTGCCTTTTGTTCCATGCTTCCCCAGCCACGAAGGTTTGCTACCGGTATCCTGTATTGCCCACAAATCCCCCTGAATAATGACTTCAAGTCCGACTTTTCAACCAATAATTGGATATAACAATCTTGTGCCTCCCAGAAACTTATACCATCATAAAGACACCAGGAATCTTTAAAATAATCACCCCGCAGTTTGCCACATCTCATATTGGTCTTTGATAAAAGCTTCCACTGATTGGCTTTTATCACTTTGTCCTTCAACTGCGTGACCCCTCCTCCTCCAAGATAAAACCTGGTTCCAAGAGTCCATGAAGACGACATTGATTAATCCATAACTGTCCCGTTTCGAAATAACTTTTTTCCAAGCCAAACTGTTCCATGATATAACACCAACCACGAGCACTCATACTAAAATCTATTTCTCTTTGTGCTTCCTTCATGTCCTCCGCGAGCATCTGTAATTGGTTTATATATTTCTCCTCTGCCCCTTTTTTTTGACCGCCTGGTTTCCGTATATCTGGCAATCGTATATTCATATTCCATTCCTTCCCTACTTTATTTTTCTTACGCTCTATACTATAATTTACTATTTATTCTAAATTAAAATAAAAAAGGCCAAACAAAAAAACCGAATACCTTAACGGTAAGAATCGCATAAAACTTACCGATATCCGATTTAAATTATTTGGCCATATTTTTTTATTTTTAAATTATTATACTTTCATCTGAGTATCATATGCTTGTCATAAGATATATTATAGGACGTTGTAACCGGATATCCACTATATTTAATTTTGCCTAATGTGGATATTTAAGTATTTCGCTCATGCGATTTTTCTCCTTTATTTTAATTTTTTTATGATATTATCGATAACCGCCCTTGTATTCTCGCTCTGCGGGACAGTTCTACCTTGTTGAAACCTATTATAAGTGGCATAGCTCACCCCGATAAAATGAGCCATAGAGGTAGGACTTATGTCATGTTTTATAGCAAGAGTGACCAGTCTTTTAATCCTATCGTCTTTTATTTTTGAGATGTCTATTTCTATTCTTTTACCCATATCCCCTCTCTCCATAGTAATAATACCATACGCAAGAAAAAATTGCAAGTATTTTTTTGAAAATTATTAAATTAATTATTAAAATCTAATGCATCTCTGAGATTTTTCTTATTCTGTAACTTTTTATGTACTGTATCCAAATCTTGATCTACTATATGATTTAAATAGTCAAGCAAAAGAGAATATAATTCTTTATTTGCTAAGAAAGTTTCGCTAAATTCAACTATATATCCTTTTTCTGTAATGTCTATTGCAAGAATTGTATAAACCTGGTTAGTTTTTTTAAAGGTTATCTCGCAGTTTTTATACTGTAATTTCACAGTCATCTCAAAAGATATAATATTATTAGTCTTAATTTCATATTTTTGCCCCACCCTACTACCCCTTAAATAAATATTAAATTATATATATCACATAATTGAAAAATCCTTCTTTTTAGCGTTAAATTTTAAAAATTTTTTTCAATTTTAAAGATATCTTTTTAGTCATTCTATATCTCTTCATTATCTATTTTTATTTCTTTTATCTTATTTTAACTCTCTTAGCTACTCCTTGGCTTCCCCAACTCCAAACAATTACTAAAATTCCTTGTGGGGCATCTTTAATCAAATACAGATACGTTGGAATTTTAGCTATTAGATAATCCCGTTCGCCTGGCTTTAATTCTATTTCAG
>NMQN01000651.1 GCA_003575245.1 Candidatus Atribacteria bacterium 1244-E10-H5-B2
CTACATCTCCGACTTTAGCATTACTTCCGGAAATATTTACTCCTTCTTTTACCATTCCCACACCTGAGGTATTAATAAATATTTTATCTGCGGCCTCTCTATTCACCACTTTAGTATCCCCCGTCACAATATCAACCCGGGCAACTACTGAAGCCTCCCTCATACTTAAAACAATCTTTTCTAATAAGCTTAATGAGAATCCCTCTTCGATAATAAAAGAACAACTTAAATATAAAGGAGTTGCCCCACACATGGCTAAATCATTAACTGTGCCGTAAACTGCCAGCTCCCCAATATTCCCTCCTTTGAAAAATAAAGGGTCTACCGTATAAGAATCGGTGGTATAGGCTAATTTTAATCCTTCGATATTTAATACTGCGCCATCATCAAGTCTTTCCAAATAAGGATTATTAAAATTGGGCAAAAACAACTTTTTTATTAGATTAAAAGATAATTTCCCTCCACTACCATGACTCAGCAATATTTTCTTTTCTTCCATTATCTTTCCCTTTCTCTTCTAGTTGTTGATGCTTGGTTAGCCAGTTACCCAGTTTACCGGTTTACCAGTGAGTAGTGTAATGTGTAATATGTGACAGGTAACCTGTTTTTATAAACTTAAAAATAAACTCATTACTCATCACTGTATTTCTAAACGCTATACGCTATACGCTATCCGCTACTAAATGCTATTCACTAACGACTAGTTGTATTTATAATAGGCGGCACAAGTGCCTTCGGTAGAAACCATACAAGCACCCTTCGGATCTTCAGGAGTGCAAATCTTTTTAAAAAGTGGACACTCAGGGGGAATTATTACCCCTCTTAATACCTCTCCGCAACGACAACCAGTAAATTCTTTTGTCTCTTCTACTTCAACTTTAAATTTACGGGCATTAAATTGGGCATATTTATCTTTCATCTCTAAACCGCTAAGGGGAATATTGCCTATTCCTCTCCATTCAGAATTAATTATTTTAAATACTCTACTTACTTTCTCTAAAGCAATTTTATTACCCTCGGGCTTGACTATCCTTTTATATTGGATTTCTACTTCTGCCCTGCCTTCTTCGATCTGCTTTACAAGCATAAAAATGGCTTGTAAAATATCTAAAGGTTCAAATCCACTAACAACACAGGGGATACTATATTGAGTAGCAATAAAATTATAAGGTCGACTTCCAATAATAGTGCTTACATGGCCAGGGCAAATAAAACCATTAATATTTATTTCCCCACTTTCCAATAAAGCTCGCATCGCTGGAGGGATAACCTTGCCCACACTTAGAACAAAGAAATTGTTAATTTTTTCTTCATCTGCTTTTAATATAGCACTAGCTATAGTGGGAGAGGTAGTTTCAAAACCTACCCCCATAAAGACAATTTTTTTAGAGGGATTATTACGAGCAACCTCTAAAGCATCTAAAGTAGAGTACACAACTCTTATATCGCTACCGTTAGCTTTTTCTTTTTCCAAGGTAGAAGTAGAACCAGGCACTTTAATCATATCTCCAAAGGTAGTTATTATAAAATCAATCTCTCGAGACAGGGCAATAATTTCATCGATATATCGAATAGGAGTAACACATACCGGACATCCCGGCCCTGAAATAAGATTGATATTGGTAGGTAACATTTTCTTGATTCCATTTCTAAATATATTCACAGTATGAGTTCCGCAAACTTCCATTAAATTAATCTTTTTTATAGAAATACTTTTAATTTGACGGAGAATTTTCTGGGCTATTTCTTTATTTCGGTATTCATCAATATATCTCAATCTATTATTCCCTCCCATGCTCTAAATATTTCTAAAGCCTCTTTCTGGTCAATTACTTGAATGGCAAAACCAGCATGTAAAAGTACATAATCACCCACTACAACTTGTGGAATTAGATCTAAACTTGCATTCTTAACAATTCCCCCGATTTCTATTTCAGCTGTACGATCATTAAATATTTTCTTAACTTTTCCCGGTATTGCTAAACACATTTCTCTTTCCTCCTCTAAATGCGAGCTATAAATTAATTGACCAATTGACCAATTATCCGATTAAATTAGTCGCCAGTGAATGGTCTTAGAGCGTAAAGTGTAAAGCTAAAAACGCAAAACCAAAACTTAAAACTTAAAATTGAAGAAAAAGTTTTGAATTTTAAATTATGGTTTTTCGCTTTTCGCTTTAAGTTTTTAGTTTAATACTGGCGCGATACTCTACTTATATCCTGCAACTACTGCTTGCCCTAAAGATATCCCTCCATCATTAGGGGGAACTTTTCTCTGGGTATATACCTGAAAATCATCCTTTTCCAATAGAGAAATAATTTTTTCTGTTAGATAACGATTTTGAAATACGCCGCCACTTAAAGCAATTTTATTAATTCCGATATTTTCTCTTATTTTACCACATAAATTAAGAGTAAACTCTGCAACCGTATTATGAAATTTGGCAGCTATTACCTTTTTGTCTATCCCCTCTTTAAGATCTTTAATTATATCTATAAAAATTTCTTGGGCGTCAATAATAAATTCCTCCCCTTCTTTGCAGATACAGAAATTATATCTCTTTTTTATCCCAGATGCACAAAACGATTCTAATTCCATAGCTGCCTGTCCCTCATAACTTATCTCATCTCTTATCCCAATTAACGAGGATGCTGCGTCAAAGAGACGTCCACAACTGGAAGTAAGCGGAGAATTTATATTTTTATCGATCATCTTTTCAATAATAGATAATTTATCATAATCCATTCTACGGTTAAAATCTATATCAATTTTTTTAGCCCTGGGACCATAAATAGAATATAAATAGCTATAAGCTATCCTCCAGGGCTCCATAATGGCTTTATCTCCCCCGGGTAAGGGATAATATTTTAAATGACCTACCCGTAGATATTCCTTCAAATTGCATAACAAAAACTCTCCTCCCCAAATATTACCATCATCTCCATAACCTGTACCATCATAAGCCACCCCAATCACTTTTTCCCTGATATTGTTTTCTGCCATACAACTTACTATGTGGGCATGATGATGCTGAACTCTTACTACTTTTAATCCCTTTTTAACTTTTATTTCCTCTGCATATTGGGTAGAGAGGTAATCGGGATGAAGATCGCAGGCAATAATTTTAGGCTTTACTTTGAACATTTTTTTAAAACTTGTTATAGACTCTTTAAAAAATTCCAAATTTTCTACACTCTTTAAATCTCCTAAATATTGACTTAAAAAAACATAATTTTCCCTAGAAAAACTAATGCTATTTTTTAATTCCCCACCCAAAGCCAATACTTCCTTTAATTTAAAATCAAGAATTATGGGGTGGGGCACATACCCTCTTGATCTTCGAAAAAACGCATTATCACCATTTATAATCTTTAATACAGAGTCATCACAGCGGTTAAATATATCTCTATTGTAGAGAAGAAAAAAATCAGCTATCCTGTCTAATTTCTCTAAAGCTTCCTGATTATCACCAATTATCGGTTGATCAGCGATGTTTCCGCTGGTCATTATTAAAGCAGTAAAATTATCTTTTAATAAAAGATAATGAAGGGGGGTGTAAGGTAATATTACTCCTAAATAATTATTATTTGGTGCCACCAAAGGAGAAATTAAATTGTTTTTCTTTTTCTTTAATAGGACAACGGGACGGGACTGATTTATTAACCATTCTTCTTCTTTCTTTTTAACTTCACAGTATTGATTAATCTTTTCTAAATCGGGAGACATCAGTGCAAAGGGTTTCGTTTCTCTATTTTTTAACCGTCGTAATCTTGCAACTGCTTTATTATTGGTTGCATCACAAGCCAGGTGAAAACCTCCCAACCCCTTAATTGCGCCAATTTTCCCTTTTTTAAAGAGTTTAACAGCCTCTTCTATAGAGTCAATATCCTCTAATCTTTTTTTATTTTGGTAAAGAGATACCTGCGGACCACAATCAACACAGGCATTTGGTTGAGCATGATATCTTCTATCCTCTATGTTTTCATACTCGCTTTGACACTTTGGGCACATTCTAAAAATACTCATAGTAGTCTTCTCGCGATCATAGGGGATGTCATTTATAATGGTAAAACGAGGACCACAATTAGTACAATTTATAAAAGGATAGCGGAAACGCCGATTATGAGGGTTGAATAATTCTTGCAAGCAGTCTTTACATATACTTATATCCGGGGAAACTAATACAAAACCGTCCTCTTCTTTAACTATGCTCTTCTTAATGGAAAATCCTTTATAACCTATTAAGGGAAGTTGATTTACTTCTATCTTTTCAATCCTGGCCAAAGGAGGAAGTTTCTTTTTTATGTCACTGATAAAATTATTTAATTCTTCCGTTTTCCCCTCAATATCCATTTCCACGCCCTGGTTTGAATTAAGGACCCAACCTGATAGATTGTAATTTTTTACTAATTTATGAATAAAGGGACGGAATCCGACCCCCTGGACAATGCCTTTAATAATTATATTTTTTCTAATCTTCATCTCTTTTTTTTCTTACCTGTTCTCTTAACCAATCGAACCAGTTATCTAAACCTTCTCCGGTCTGACAAGAAATTTCAAATATCTTCAAACGGGGATTAATGCTTAAAGCATCTTTCTTTATTTTAGCCATATTAAAATTTGTATAAGATAATAAATCTGTCTTATTTATTAAAACCACACTTGCTTTGCGGAATATCACCGGGTATTTTATAGGCTTATCGTCCCCTTCGGGTATACTCACCATTACTACCCTATCATTTTCTCCTAAATCAAATCCTGCCGGACAGACTAAATTGCCTACATTTTCAATAACAAAAAGGTCCGTTTCTTTAAAATTATAGTTGCCCAATACACCATCTACCATATTAGCATCAAGATGGCAGGCTCCGTCAGTGTTTATTTGGGTCACAGGAATATTATATTTTTCTATCCTCTCAGCATCATTAGTAGTTTGAAGATCTCCCTCTATAACTGCAATCTTTAATTCATTCTTCATTGAATCTATGGTTCTTTCTAAAAGGCTGGTCTTTCCAGATCCGGGAGAACTCATTAAATTAATGGTATAAACTTTGTTTTTATTAAATATGTCTCTGTTTTTTTGAGCTATGCTATCATTGGCTTTTAAAATATTAGTAAAAACTTTTACTTTGGCCAATTTTCTTTCCCCCCCCATCGTGTAAATATAATATAATCTTGTTCTTCAATTTACAAAATTGTAAACTCGTCTGCAAAACATATTTCGTATCTCGTATCTAGCATCTCGTATCTCGTGAAAAATAGAAATAGAATAAGAAATAAAACAATTTAACGCAATACAGAAAAGAGTTTTTTAGTTTTGAATTATGGTTTTTCGCTTTTTGCTGTATGGCGATAATTAAAAACCCGGAACTAATTATCTAATAGACAGGCGTCTCGCCTGTCCTACAGTTTTATATAGATTATTGAGGGCGTATGCAATACGCCCCTACATCTTTTTATTTCTATCTTACGCGATACTCGATACGCAATACGCGATACAAATTACTATTCACTAACGACTATTTCTAAAATATTTTTCTGCTAAAAGTACTGCTACAAAATCATCATAATAACAAGGGGGCACTCTTAAGGATAAAGGAATAAGCTTAGAAATGCCTCGGGGCGGATGTGCTTCAAAGTATTTTTTTCTCGCCTCTAAAGTGCTAAATTCTTCCTCGATTAGAATTATCTTTAATTCAGGAAAGTGGTTTTTCAATCTCTTTTCTATATTTTTATAATTAGTACCATCCCCCAAAATAATTTTATCTATTTTGTAAACATTGAAGCTGCCTTCGGTAGTCTTTATGATTCCCTCAGTTGAAATAACTTCTCTTTGTAAAACACCCAAATCAGAATTCACCACTGCATAGCCACACTTTTTTGTTCCCGGATCAATAGCAATAATTATCTCTTCTCCTGGCATAATCTGTTTAGCAACTCCTTATATTAATAATTAAACTTCTATTCGTTCTGGATGAGTATAAATATTCATTCTTTTCCCTCGAACAAAACCTACCAATGTCATTCCTATTTTTTGAGCCAACTCAACAGCCCAATCTGTAGGAGCTGCTCGAGAAATAATAATCGGCACTCTTCCTACAGCAATTTTTGTTAAGATATCGGAAGTTATACGACAAGAGGTTAAAATTATTTTATCCTCTCGGGGTATATTCTTTAAAAAGGCCTCTCCTAAAATTTTGTCGACGGTATTATAACGACTTATATCTTCACTGAATAGCATTATAGAACCTTGCTGGTTAGCTAAAGCACAGCTATGCACTCCTCCGGTAAGTTTGAAAAGTTTAGCTCTTTTTTGCATAGCATGCATTAAGGAAAATATTATACCGCTTTCAATTTTTAAAAAACGCTTTACCAGTATTAATTTACTTATTAACTTTTCATCTACTATATTAGATTTCCGGAGAATTAAACTATCTCTCCAAGAGCTTTCCAATTGTGAGTAAATATTTTTCGCTTTTATTTTAATCATCTTTTGTTCTTCATCTACCATTATAGAGTTAATATCTTCTTTTTTCTGTAGAATACCTGATGTATAGAGAAATCCTATTCCTAAATAATCATAATCTTCTGGGCTACACTTTAAAGTTATTACTTTTTCTTTATTTAAAATAACAGAAAGAAAAGATTCTTTAACTATAATATCTGAAATTTCCTCTTTTTCTTTCTCCCCCTTTATAATTCTAGTGAAGTGAATTTTTTTATAGCTTTGTTCTTTTGGCAATTACCTTTTTACCCCTTTTTTCTTATCAATTCTTCTGCCCTGATAAAATCTTCTTTAAAATTAATATTAAAAAAAGAATTTAACTCTGGATCG
>NMQN01000151.1 GCA_003575245.1 Candidatus Atribacteria bacterium 1244-E10-H5-B2
AAGGTTATATTCCATTACATAAGGCAACAGTACTGCACAGGACAGACCATGAGGAATTTTATAGTATACCCCCAAAGGGTGAGAGAGGGCATGGGCTGCTCCTAATCCTGAATTAGACAGGCAAAGCCCGCTTAAAAGTGCAGCCATAGCCATATTTTTACGTGCTTCTAAATTTTTTCCATCTTTTACTGCTTTGACCAAATTTTTACCAATTAGTCCTATGGAATGCAAGGCCAGGGCATCGGTGATTTCCTGACTTTTCTTGCCTAAATAAGATTCTATGCATTGAGTTAATGCATCACCTCCGCAGACAGCAGTTATACGAGGTGGTAGAGATAAAGTGAGTTCGGGGTCAATCAGAGCTATTTCTGGAATGAGCCAGGGGTCTCTTATACTCTTTTTTAAATTAAATTTAGTGTTAGTGATTACCGCATTTTTAGTCGCTTCTGAGCCGGTACCCGAGGTAGTGGGGATGGCGATAAAAGGAATGGGTTTGTGTTGAAATTTTCTACCTTTTCCTTCGATTTCCTGATAATCAGCCACCGAACTTTCATTGGTCACCATTGCCGAAATAGCCTTACCGGTATCCAGGACGCTTCCTCCCCCCAGGGCTATAACCAGATTGCAGCTTCCTTTTCGGGCTAAACTTGCTCCGGCATCTACTGTTTCAACTGCAGGGTCAGAGGGGATATTTTCATAGATTATATATTTTAAATTATTTTCCGTAAGCAAATGGGTTAAGCGGTCCAACGCCCCACCTTTTCTCATCGCGCTCCTACCTAATACCACTAAAACTTTATTTCCTAATCTTTTTGCTTCTGCCCCAACTTGAGATAATCCTCCCGGCCCAAAGATAATTTTTCCCGGTGTACAAAATTCCCCTACCTTAATCAAAATTAACCTCCTTATAAAATAAAATTAATTTAAATTAACTTTATAATTATTTTCCCATTAAATACATACGGAGCATATTCAGGGCACGGCGGGCTGAGCGTAAACGGATTAGTTGGCGGCTTCCGAATAGCTGGTGTTTTTGGGTAATAGTCTTTTTACCATCAGCCAAAGCCATATAAACCAGTCCCACTTTCTTCTTTTCCGTTGCTCCCCCCGGGCCGGCAATGCCGGTAATGCTAACTCCTATATTGCTGTGGCAGTTTATTCTTACACCTTCGGCCATTAATTTAGCCACTTCCTTACTTACTTCTCCATATTTTCTGATTACTTTCGACGATACTTTTAACAGGTCTTCTTTAATCATGGCATTATAACTTATCACTCCGCCTTGAAAATATTCAGAACTTCCCGGGATTCGAGTAATCATCTCCCCCAACATACCTCCGGTGCAGGATTCAGCTACCGCTAATTTTAATTTCTTGGTCTTTAGTAAATTTCCCACTACTTCTTCGATGGGCTCTTCATCGCTACCATAAACATAATTACCCAATATTTTGGTTAATTGAGTAGCCGAAAATTGTAATAATTTATCTGCTTCTTTTTCAGTGGGAGCCTGGGTAGTTATCTGGACCTGAATATCTTCCGGACTAGCATAAATGCCAAAAGAGAAATTAGTCTGCTTATTTATATAATCACGTATCAGTTCATTAACTGATGACTCTCCCAGGCCAGTAAGTTTTAATATTTTTGATTTTTTAATTACTGAAGGAGGATATTTTTCTTTCAAGTAAGGGATTAGATTTTCTTCTATCAGGTTTTTCATCTCATGGGGGACACCGGGAAAAGAACATATAATTTTGTTATCTTTTTCTAAAATCATGGCCGGG
>NMQN01000432.1 GCA_003575245.1 Candidatus Atribacteria bacterium 1244-E10-H5-B2
ACAAGATTAATCCAGTATATAGGAAGAGTGCAGAGGAAAAATAAAGGTAAATCAATATCAAAAGTTTATGATTATTATGATCAGTATGTTTCTGTTTTAAATATAATGTTTCAGAAGAGAAAAAAGATTTATGAGAAATTGGGAATAAAACAAATAAAACCAGATAATAAGGTATAGAAAGTGACAAGAAAAGTAACTGGTACACAATTATACACAATTGTGTCTTGACACAAATGTTAAAAACCTGTATATTTATAGTTAGGGGTGATAAAGATGAACGGCAAAAAAAGCTACACACGAAATAGACTTAGTATCGATATAGATCCTGAAGAGCACCAAAGAATAAAAGTGTTTGCTGTTTTACAGGGGAAGACTATTAGAGAATATGTTTTGGAAAGTATCCGGGAACGTTTAGATCGGGAATCTGAAGAAAAGCAATTACTGGCAATGACCACTCAAATTAATCCTGTTTTAAAAGAAGTTTGGGATAATAAAAAGGATGATATTTACAATGAAATATAAACAAGGGGAGGTAGTCTTGGTAAAAGTTATTTTCTCTGAAAGTTCAGGAGTCAAAAAGCGACCAGCCTTGATTATTAGTGATAAATATTATCATAATCACCGGCAAGAAGTAGTTGTTTCTGCAATTACTAGCAATGTTGATCGACTATTATCTGGGGATACAAAAATACAGGATTGGCAAAAGGGAGGATTGAAATATCCTTCTTTGGTAACCGGGATTATCCAGACAATAAAAACAAATATGATCGAACGAAAATTAGGAAAGCTTTCGGAGAGAGATTTCTTAGAGACACAAATAAATCTTAAAAAATCATTAGGTTTTTTGGAATGACAAGTTTTGTGCCAGGCACCAGACTTGTCATTTTTAATGAAAGGGTGAAAAGTAAAGATGGAAATAGTTATTGTTGGGGCTGGCCCGATAGGGTGTTATACAGCACAGTTGTTAAAGAAATGCGGGATTAATAGCTTTAGGATAATTGAAGAACACGATGAGGTAGGCAAGCCAGTAAGATGTGCCGGGATTGTGGGCAAGCCGGTCTTCGAAGATAGTTTAATACCTTTATCGAGAAGTTCTATATTAAATCAGATTAATGGGACCTCATTTTTTTACCGGGGAGATAGTTTTAAGATAGAGAGGTCCGGAGTGGCTCTTGTAATTGACCGGGAGAAGTTTGATAAGGAGCTGAGCCAGGGATTAGAAGTGGAATGTGGGATAAGATTGCTGGAGGTAGAGGAAGAGCAGGATAAGGGGAGCAGGTATAGGCTAAAGACTAATCAGGGTGATATTTGGGCTGATATAGTTATGGGAGCTGACGGACCGCGGTCCAGGGTGAAAAAGTTTATAGATTCGAAGGGAAATAATAGTAATGGCTATGATGGTAGTGACAGCCCCGGCCCCGGGGAAACCAATTTTTATAAAGGGGTCCAGTATAGAATAAAATTAGAAGATTTAGAAGGTGAAGTTTTTTCCAGAGAGATGACCCGGGTATATATGCGGGAAGGAATCCCTTTTTTTGTGTGGATTATTCCTGAAGGAAATGGAATTATACGATTAGGGGTAATTGCAGAAAATGGACGCAGAGAGTTAGAGCGAGTGATAGAAGAAGAAGGTATAAAAGGTGAAATTATCGATAGATTAGCCGGGATTATTCCGTTGGGGTTATGCCAGAGTGTTTATAAAAAGGTAATGGTAGTGGGGGATGCAGCACGGCAGGTAAAACCTTTGACCGGGGGAGGAATTTATTACGGGATGAAGGCGGCCGAGATTCTGGTGGAGTGTATTCAGGAAGGCATGCTGGCTGAATATGACAAGAGATGGAAGAGTAAATTTGGAAGAGAAATTAAATTTGGACTGTGGGCCAGGAAAGTTTACGAGAGATTAAATAAAGGTGAGTACGAATTAAAGAATATTTTCTCGTTGTTTAAAGAGAATGCGGAATTTATCGAGCGGGCGGCAAATTTTGAAAACCATTCTTTAGTATTTAGGGAGGCATTTAAAAATCCGAAGATATTTATAGGAGCAGGTAAGATTCTTGGCCGAAATATCGGGAAGATATTATTTTAAGAGGAATGAGAGGAAGAGGAATAAGAGGAGGAGGAAGTAAATTGAAATCAATTATTCTTTGTGCCGGAAAAGGCACTCGCCTTAGACCACTAACTCATACGAGTGCTAAACATTTAATTCCCATTGCTAATAAACCGGTATTATTTTACGCGATAGAGGCAATTAGGGATTGTGAAATAAAAGACATTGGGATAATTGTTGGGGAGACAGGGGAGGATATAAGGAGTGAACTCAAAGAGGGTAGTAAATGGGGAGTGAATATTTCTTATATCGAACAGAAAGAAGCCCTGGGGTTGGCTCATGCGGTATCAGTGGCGCGTGATTTTTTGGGAGAAGATAAATTTTTAATGTATTTAGGGGATAACCTTCTGAAAAATGGAATAGAAAACTATGCCAATAAATTTATTCAAGGAAATTATAATACCTTTGTGTTATTGACTGAAGTGGATAATCCGAAGCAATTCGGCGTGGCTGAGGTGGAAGGGGGAAGAGTAGTACGGGTAGTGGAAAAACCTAAAGAACCAGTAAGCGATTTGGCTTTAATAGGAGTCTATTTTTTTGATAAAAATGTTCATCAGGCTATTGAAAGTATAAAACCTTCTGCCCGGGGGGAATTAGAGATTACCGATGCCATTCAGTGGATGATCGATAAGGGCTATAAAGTTGGAGCTGAAGTTATTGAGGGTTGGTGGAAAGATACAGGCAAGCCAGATGATATTTTAGAAGCCAATCGTTTAATTTTAGAAGATATTGAGAGAGATGTTGGTGGGGCGAAAGTGGTGGACGAGGTCTCCCAGATTTCAGGAAGAGTAAAAATCGGAAAAGGGTCAGAGATTATAAATTCTAAGATATTAGGGCCAGTGATAATTGGGAATAAGGTGAAGGTGGTTGATTCCTATATAGGTCCTTTTACTAGCCTTTCTGATGGAGTAGAAATAAAAAAGGCTGAAATTGAGTATAGTGTGGTATTAGAGAATACTAAGATTGAGAACATAAAAAGGCGAATGCAAAAATGTCTAATTGGGAAAGGCGTGAAAATTTACCATTCTAAAGACCTCCCCCGAATATACGAATTCATCTTAGGCGATCACAGCAAAGTTGGATTAATTTAATGAATGACAAGTTTTGTGCCAGGCACAAAACTTTACACTTATGACAAATCTGGTGCCTGGCACAAAACTTGTCATCTTAGAAAGAAGTGCCTAAGGTGATGTAGATATCATATCCTTTGGGGTCGGTCAGGGCTTTGGCTACCCCTAATCTTAAGGTAAAAGGAGAGTCGTATTTGTAATTAAAGTCTGCTTTTAGTTCTGCTCCGATACTGGATTTAAAATCCTGCCAGATGGAATTAATTTCATTATTTTCATTGGTTGTATTTGTATTTATACTGGCGCTTTCCCAGGCATTTCCAATATCGATAAAGAAGACACCAGAAAGTCTTTCTAAGAAGATGGAGAGGGAGCCAAGTTTAAGACTGTGCTCGATGTTGGCCAGAGGAAAGCGATATTCTAAGCTGGTTAATATAAGATTGTTTCCTTCGAGGGTGCCAGGTTTATATCCCCGCAAAGAGAAGGTGTTCACATCAGTATTACTTAGATTATCCGCTGAATAATTACCTCCCAATTTAAACTTTTCCATTTCTAAACCGAGGTCCATTATGTTAGGGCTGCTAAAGCCAGCTACCAGGCGAAGGGCCAGGACCTGATAGAGGGATGGAAGAGGAATAAACTTCCTGCCATCAAATATTAATTTATCAAAAGTATAATCACTACCTAAGGCTTTATCGGCGTGTTCATAGGTCAAAGAGAAGGAGTTGCCTAGTTCGGGGCTGATAGAGAATCCATATTTTTCTGCATCAGAGTAGGAGTAGCCTAATATCAGGCTACTGATTTTCTCCTGGTTAGTATTTAAAGGAGATGGTGTGTTAGTAGTTGATGATTTTTCATATTGATAACCGAGAGAAAAGATTTGTCTGTAAGAGCGCGAATTTGTAGCGGAGGCAGTATGTCCTTCAAGTGGGAAATAAATATTTATACCGGTCTTTCCTTCTTCCCACCAGGAGGTCGGGGAGTTTAAAATAGCATTTCCAGATAGATGAAGATTGATAATAGGTACGTGGCTATAATTATAATAATTGAAGTTGTAATTTAGGTTATTATTAAGCAGTCCATAAGTAATAGTTAAAGGAAAGGAAGAGAATCCCAGTACATCTTCTAATTTAGTAGAAAAGCCAATTCCCAAGTCGTTTTCGGTAAGCTGGGCAGCGGGAATCCAATAGGTAGGTGGCCAGAAAGAAGTAAAGGGATAATAGGGATGGACAGGATAATTACTTTTTAAAGAATTGGTTAGATTTTTTAATTGCTCTGTCTGTTGATGAGGGGTTTGCTGTTCTATGTCTACGTTAATTGAGGGTTCAACATATTCTGTTTCTGTCCATTTATCGGAGTCTACTTCCATAAGATGTAGTTCATATCCGGTGGCGTGATATTCAATGTAAGCCAATTTTTTACCATCAGGAGAGAGGGCAGGCTGGAAAGCCCCGCTTAATACATTAGTTACTTGATATAATTTTTTATCGGGTAAGGAAAAGGCAAAGATATTGTAGATGCCAGTGCGGTCAGAGGAGAAGAAGAGATACTGGCCATCGGGAGACCAGCAAGGGCTAAGGTCAATTGATTTATCTTGATAGATAGGCTGGAGAGTAGGAGTGCCGATATTGCTAGAATCAAGATTTAAGATATATATATCCTGATAACCCTGGCGCCAGGCGGAAAAGGCTATCATGTTTCCATTAGGAGACCAGGAGGGTTGATATAATTGGGTGCCATCTCGAAAGTCTGTTAAATAAGTAATACTCTTTTTTGTAACTGGTGGAACAGCAAAGGAAGAGGAAGTTTGATCAGGGATTGAATTTAAATTAATTAGGGCTAAATTATTTGTTCCTGATTGATTAATTACTGCAACGATTTGAGGATTATCTAGGTCAGGTGACCAGCTGGGATCGCGAGCCCGCAGCCCTTCGGAAAGGCGGGTCTCTTTTTCTGTTTTCAAATTAAATAAATAAAGGTCATAAAATTTATAAAATCGCTCATAATCGCCTAATTTAGCATAGATTATTTTAGAACTATCAGGAGATATGCTAAAAAAAGAATCCCGCCCATAGGTCCTTTTAATCAGGGGTTGGGTCTGGTTTTTAGTAGAACGGGGAGTAAAAGGAAGGGAAGGACTTAAGGGGTCGATAGTTTGAATAGATGGATAGGAATGGGGTGTAGAAACTCTGGCTACTATCTTATCTCCATCGGAGGTAGAAATCCAGCGTGGGTAATCGACCCAATAATTGTATTTAGTTAATTGCTGAGAAGGTGTGAGTTTTTTTTGAGAGAGAATTTTTTGAGCTTGGGATTGATATTTTTCTTTTAAGTAATCTTTCCAGTTTTGATATAATTCATCCAGGTCCAGGCCTATCGCCCTTTTTATGGCATAGTTAAACCCTAAATAGGGATATTCACAGAATATTTCACTCAAGGTAATTACTTTATCTTCCCCGTATTTTTGAGTCATAAAATGGATAAGGGATTGGCCATATATATAAGGTGCGGTACCGTTAGGCCAGGAAGTAAGATAATAACCATTTATCTGGTCCAGGGTATTAAACCGGTCTTCTAGGGCGGCCATGCGAAGATACATATCGTAGCGAGAATCTATCCCCCTGCCTCCGGCGGTAAATTTAGTTTCATTGTAAACAGCTAATCCTTCAGTCGACCAGATGGGCTGGAGGGCATTGGGAGCGAGTATCTGACCGAATAGAGCGCGCAGGGCAGTAGTGGGGCCGGCGGTCATCTCAAAATGGGCCAGATGGGTGTATTCGTGAGTGATTACCATTTTGAGCCAGCTTTTAAATTTCATATCAAAGGATTTGGCAGTGGGGGCGGTGAGTGAAAGGCGAATCACTCTATGAGGGAAATAAGAGGCAAAACCCAGTTTATGATCAGAAAAATCTTCCATAATTATGGCTATCTTTTGCAGGTGATGATGCTTGGATGGGCCAAGCTGATCATTAACCTGTTGGTAGGTTTCTTCGGCAATATCAGCCACCTCTTGAGCTAATTGCTCATTATTGTAACTGAAATCTTCATTATTTTGTTCATTGTTTTGCAGTTTAGAAAAATAGACTGAAAAATGAGGGCTTTCCAAGACCTGCCAATTTAAGCCGGGGTCATAGCGAACAGCCACCACACTAGCTGCAGCATGAAGAATAATTAGTGAGATTATTATAATAAAAAAAATTACATTTTTTCTCATATTTATTATACCTATATATTTATGACAAGTTTTGTGCCAGGCACCAGATTTGTCATAAATGTAAAATCTGGTGCCTGGCACAAAACTTGTCATTTATGATAACAAAGAAATTTTAATGTTACTTAACCATAGACTGAAAAGGGAATCAGATTCTATATTCTTTTGCATTTTATTATTTATATTTAGAACAGACTGTCTGGTGATATGAAAAAGACGAGCTATTTCGGTTATTTTATATCCTTCTTTTACCAGGACGAAAATCAATAAATTTCTCAAATTTTTATTGGCATTGATATCGCCAAAATATTTATTAGCTTTTGTTAATATATAATCTATGTTTTTAGGTAAAGTACTTTGGTTAAAATTTGTTATTTCATTCAAAAGTATATCGATTTTTTTGTTCTTTTCAAAAGAATTTTTTTTGATGAAATTAATAAATTCGTTGGTGCTTATTTCACAAAGCTGGAGAAATTCAGTTATTTTTAGCCAGGGAGGTGCATCTTTTTGCGAGATGAAATAGCGAAAGCTCCCCCATTTATATTTTTCAGGCTCAGAAGCATCTACCATTCCTGCTTCAACTGGATTTAGATTAATGTAAGAGGAAATATTAAGTAAATACTGAAAATTTAAAATAAGGTAACTTTTATATCTATCTTGGAAGAGATGTCCTTTACGCATATGTTTATAATTAAACCAGTGGGCATAAGAGGAATTTAAAAACTGCATGGCCTGGGAGAGATTTGCTTCTTCTGTCTTTAAAAGAAGGTGAAAGTGAGTATCCATTAGTACATAGGAAAATAGGTGAGCTTTGTGAAAGTTAACCATTTTTTGTAGAAGCTGTAGAAATTTATTTTTATCTACATCATCAGTAAAGATATCTATTCCGTCAATCCCCTTAATAATGATATGATAAATAGCTCCTTCGTGTTCTATTTCTGTTCTATTTCTTCTTCCCATAATGGTTAAAGTATACTATTTTGTTTAGAATAATTCAAGGTATTTTAGAGGATCCCGGCACAAAACTTTACATTTATGACAAATCTGGTGCCTGGCACAAAACTTGTCATTTTTATTTATAAATTTTGTTGGAGTTTTAAAAGGAAGTAAGGTATAATTAATTTTAGTTGTTTATCCTAAAGGAAAGTTGGAGAGAATAGTCTAAAAAATAATACATCGGAAATGGTAAAAAACAAAGATAATTTGAAGTAGTAGTCATAAAGTTGACTTCCTCGTAAGAATAAAACAATATTTGAAGAAAGATATATACTATAAAATGAAGAAATTTTTTATAATATTATCTATATTAATTGTGGTAACAGTAATGGGAGGTTGCCTAAATTTAGCAAGTGTTTTCCCTATTTTAAATATTGCGCCAGTTATAATTTCTGAACCTATTATTACTGCTACAGAAAATCAGCTATATTTATATCAGGTAGAGGCCAGTGATCCCAATGGAGATACTCTGACTCATTCTTCTATTATTAAACCAGAGGGGATGAACATTAATAGCGAAAATGGTTTAATAATTTGGACACCAACCAATAATCAGGTAGGAATTAACCAGGTAATGGTTGAAATTTCTGATGGTAAACTCAGCACAACTCAGAGTTTTGAAATTGAAGTTTCCAATGTGAATAATCACCCGCAAATACTTTCTTATTTCCCTGGAAGTTTAAATGTTGTAGTAAATGAAGGGGAATCAATAAAATTTGAAGTTCAAGCCCATGATATTGATTTAAACACAACATTAAGTTATCAATGGTTTTTAAATGGGAAATTAGTATTAGATTCTACCGTTTCAGGAGATGGTTCAAAAAGCAGTTGGATTTATTCAGCTAGTTATGGAGATTACAGTCAGAAAATAGTAAAAATTTTAGTAAGTGATGGAGAATTGGAAGATTATATACAATGGAACATAACAATAAATGACAGTACCCCTCCTGCCCAACCAACTTTAGATACCGTGCTTTCTCCAACAAATGTTTCACCCCAAACTCTTTCTGGAACTAAAGAATCTAATACTTCAATTTGGATTAATGGAGCAGAGGTAATATCTGTAAATTCCAATACCACCTGGTCATATTCTTATAATCTTTCTGAAGGCGAAAATAACATATCAATTATTTCAAAAGATACCGTGGGAAACGAGAGTAACGAAATATATGCTACTATTATTTTAGATATTTCTGTACCAACAATTCCCGGTTTGGACACTATAACTTCTCCGACCAACATCTCGCCACAGATTTTATCCGGTACTAAGGAAACTAATACTTCTATATGGATTAATGGGGTAGAAGTTGTACCTCTTAATTCATCTACAAATTGGTCATATTCTTATAATCTCTCTGAAGGAGCCAACAATATCTCAATTACTTCCTGCGATGCCGCCGGAAATGAAAGCTCCGCAGTACTCACAACAATAGAATATGACCCCAATATTTACGTAAATATAGGGACCAGCGGAATAGAAGATGGAACCCAAACTCATCCATTTAATTCTATAACCGAAGGAATAGAGGCAGTTACCTCTGGAAAATCGGTTGTGGTGGCCGCAGGGACTTATAATGAACAGCTGATAATAAATAAAAAAATTGATCTCCTGGGGGCTGGAAAGGAATCTACTTTTATAATCGGACTCGGATATACGGGGAATTTAATTACCGTTACAGCTGACGATGTCACCATATCTGGATTTACTATTGATGGCATATCAGATACAGATGTAGGAATCTGTAGCGACTCATCCTCTTCAATTGAAATATCAGAAAATTTAATTCAAAATCATCAGGATAGTGGAATTTTCTATCATAGGACAAGCGATGATTATCCCTCAGGAATATATGTTTATAATAATGAGATATGTCAAAATTCTATTAATGGAATAAAAGTTACAGGAGCAGGTTCGGGTATTATTGAGAGTAATATCATTAGAAATAGCGATTGTGGAATCAAGGCTTCTAACGATGCATCTCTTGAGGTAAAAAAGAATAATATATACAATAATTATGATTCTGGCATTTTTTGTCGGAACAACTCTTCATTATTAATTTGGGGTAATGAAATTACTTCTAATGGGTATGGTATAAGGGTGGGCGAACAATATAGCGATACTACTAATCCGGATATAGGAGGAGGAGCTAGGGGAGGAATCGGGAGGAATAATATCACAGGTAATATTATCCATGGTGTTAGCAATATGACCGATCACAATATTTACGCTAAATATAACTGGTGGGGAGATGACGAAGGACCTAAATATCCATATCACACTTCAAGTAGTGGTGATTGGGCTTATTGGAGCGAAGCAGGCGGCGACATTATCTTCAATCCTCATTTAACTGCCGAGCCCTAACCTTATAATTAAAGATTTCCAGAGGATCCCGGCACAAAACTTTACGTTTATGACAAACCTGGTGCCTGGCACAAAACTTGTCATTTTTGTGCTTGCTTGAATAAAGGTTGTGTGGTATGTTATAAAATATAGAAAGATAGGTTAAAATATGGGGAGGAATGAGCCATGGGAGAGACAGGAAAAAAAATAAACGGTATAGATATATTAGATGGAGATTTTTCTGTGCTGGATCAAGCTAACATGATAAAGCTGTTAGAGGAATTTCCGCTGAAAATGAGAGATGCTTTGCGTTTAGGTAAGGAATTTTATATTCCTACCGACTTTTCACCTGCTTCAGTCTCTAATTCTGTTCCTGCCCCTGGCTCTACCCGGAGTTTTAAAAATATCGTGGTATTGGGAATGGGTGGCTCAGCCATCGGCGGGGATCTACTATCTGATTATCTGGCTGATGAATTATTAATTCCCATTGTGGTTATTCGCGGTTATGATATACCCAAATTCGTAGATGAAAATTCTTTGGTTTTCGCAGTCAGTTATTCGGGGAATACTGAAGAGACTCTCTCTACCTTAAAGAGATGCCTGGAAGCCAAAGCCAGAATTATCGCCCTAACTTCCGGGGGCAAGTTAGCAATTCTTGCCCAAGAGAATAACTTCCCGGTGATTAAAGTCCCGGTAGGGATTCAACCTCGAGCCGCTATTTCTTATCTATTTTTTCCAATATTGAAAGCATTAGAGAGGCTGGGTTTAATAAAGGAAAGAAGCGGTGAGACAGAAGAAACACTAAATATTTTACAGGAACTTTCTAAAAAATATTGCGCTAGATCTCCCATTAAAAACAATTTAGCTAAGGAAGTAGCCTTGAGCCTGTATCAGCATTTGCCCTTGGTTTACGGTTCTGAAGGATTATTAGGGGTAGTGGCTATGCGCTGGAAGACTCAGATAAACGAGAATAGCAAATGGCCTTGTTTCTGGAATGTGTTTCCAGAACTTGACCATAACGAAATAGTAGGCTATGAAATAGAAAATAGTATAAACCTACAGGTTAAAATTGTTTATCTGCAAGACAAAGAGGGGATTTTGAGGGTTGAGCAGAGACGGGAAATTACCCGCAAGATTATCGAAGACAAAGTAGTCGAATTTATAGTTTGTCCTACCAGAGGCAAAGGAAAAATGGCCCGCATGTTTTCATTAATTTTTTTAGGTGATCTGGCGAGTTATTATTTAGCGATATTAAATCAGGTTGACCCTTCTCCGGTAGCCTGTATAGAGGATTTAAAAAAAGAATTAGCCAAATAAATTAATAATTTGCGAATCAGTGAATTGATTAAATTGATTAGTTGGCCAATTGGAGAATAGGTCAATTGACAAATTGGTGAATTAATAAACAGGAGAATATATATTTGAAATATCTAGAAGTTGGTGTTATTGCCTTTATAGTTTCTTACATTTTAACTCCCTACATGGCTCGTATAGGAAAAAAACAGAATATGGTGGATACGCCCGGTCACCGTAAGATACACGAGGAAGCTATCCCTAATTTGGGAGGGATAGTTATTTTTTTCGGATTTTTGCTGAGCCTGCTCTTTGTAATACAGATAGAGGGACAGTTTAGAGCCCTGTTGATAGGCGCAGTAATTATTCTGTTATTAGGTGTGGTAGATGATATTGCCAACCTTTCTCCCAAACATAAATTTGTAATTCAGATGGCTCCTGCCTTAATAGTGATTATATACAACAGTGATTTAATAAATAGTTTTATAGTTAATCAATTGAAAAGCTTTGATTTATTAGGTTATCTTCTTTATCCTATTTTAATTTTCTGGATAGTCGGAGTGACCAATTCCATCAACATAATAGATGGATTAGATGGACTAGCCTGCGGAGTTTCGATAATTAGCTTAATAACTTTTTTTATTTTAGGATTAAGACAGAATTTTGAAATTCTTAATCTTACATCAATTGCCCTGGCGGGGAGTATGTTGGCTTTTTTAAGATTTAATTTTTACCAGGCAAAAATCTTTTTGGGGGATTCCGGCAGTACTTTTACCGGTTTTGTATTGGCCTCCACAGGGGCTTTGTGGGTATTAAATAGCGGAAATGCCTTTTTTATTTTTATCCCCATTATTATTCTGGCTCTCCCTATTTTTGATACCCTGTTTGCTATCTGGAGGAGATACAGAGGTCATCATCCCATATTTCAGGCTGACAAAGGGCATCTCCACCATCGGCTTTTAGCCCAGGGGATAGCACATAAAAATGTCGTGTTTATCTTATGGGGGATAAGCGCTATCTGTAGCCTAATCGCTTTAATTATAGTATTATAATTATAGAGAAAAGGAGGATCCCGGCACCAAACTTTACATTTATGACAAATTTGGTGCCTGGCACAAAACTTGTCATTATGGGAAAAAAGGTTTTAGTTACTGGTGGGGCGGGCTTTATCGGTTCACATATTGTGGATTTACTCATTGATAATAATTATAAAGTTGTAATAGTTGACGATTTATCTTCCGGCAGAGAGGAGAATGTCAACAAAAAAGCCCGGTTTTATAAATTAGATATTACCGACCAAAATGGGTTGGCTGAGGTGTTCAAACAGGAAAAACCTGATTATGTCTGCCATGAAGCCGCCCAGATTAGCGTATCTTTTTCTGTGAGACACCCTTTATTTGATGTGCAGACAAATATTCTGGGTTCCTTGAATTTAGTGCAATGCTGCTTGATGAATCACCAGGTCAAGGGAATAGTTTTTGCCTCCAGCGGAGGGACTATTTATGGAGAACCAGAGCATTTTCCCATTACCGAAGATTATCCTTTCAGGCCCCAATCACCTTATGGAATCAGTAAGGTTGCAGTTGAGCATTATCTTGATTTCTATCAGAAATATTACCATCTCCCATATGTAGCACTAAGATATGGAAATGTCTATGGACCCCGTCAGGACCCTTATGGTGAGGCCGGGGTTATCGCTATATTTATAGAAAAGATGTTAAAAGGAGAGATTCCTACTATAAATGGTGATGGAGAATATATCAGAGATTATATTTATGTAGAAGATGTAGCCCAAGCCAATTTACTCGCTCTTAAAAATATGGTAAAATTATCTAAAGTTGTTTGGGAAATAGAAAAAACTAAAGAAAAAGAAGACAAAGCTGAAACCGAAACTAGAACCAAAACAGAACCTGAAATTAAATTTAACGGCTTAAATCTGGGGACCGGAAGAGGGGTTTCGGTTAATGAAATCTTCTCCCTTTTAAGGAAGATTACAAAATTCCCTCATCCGGCGCATTATGGGCCTCCCAGGGCAGGGGATTTAAGGAAGAATATTCTGGATTGCCATTTAATTAAAGAGGTTTTAGTGTGGCAACCAAAGTTTGACTTTTCAGCAGGTTTAGAAAAGACAGTTCGCTGGTTTAAAGAGAATATTTAATAATTAGTTTTAATTTTAAAAATTTATCTTAAAAAGAAGGAATTTAAGATACTTTTGTCGTATTAATATAATTGGATTAAGCAGAAAAAAGGTTAAAAACAGAAAGAACAGAAAAATAAGACAAAAATATAAATAAAGAAGAAATAAAACGAAATAATAAAGGAAAATATATATATGTTAGAAACCGGAATGGTGTTTAAAATTGCAGGTATCATTATATGTAGTGTGCTGATGGTCATCCTGGGGAGAGCAGATAGAAAGAAAAAGCTTCCCACAGGAATTAAATTGATATTCCAAGTTTTAATTTCTTTAATTATAATTTATTTTGGAATTAAAATAGAATTTTTAC
>NMQN01000080.1 GCA_003575245.1 Candidatus Atribacteria bacterium 1244-E10-H5-B2
GAGCCGGTAAAGCGTAATTTTAAAGCACGAGAATATTTTTTACTACGAACCAAAATCAATATTTTTTTATCTTTAATCATCAAATACCCATGGGTTTGCATTTGGCAATTCCCCCCTTTTTATTGATATCTTTTTTTAATCTGTATTTTCCAGCATCCTCTCCATAACTTAGGTAATAGAATATAAAACCTCTTGAAGTGTAAACTGTAATACCCTACTAAATTATAAACTTTCATTTCCTCACCTCCTTTTTAAGTAATCACAACCCCGGGAATTGTCTCAACGCCCGGAGTTCTAACTGCTTATTACTACGTTTTTATTGGTATAAAGAAATCTGTATTCAATTGTCGCTTGATTATTTTCAGTACTTTATAAAATCCCTTTCTTGTACAACCGTGAAAATTATCAGATCTTCGGCCTTCTATTACTTCATCCATAATTGTTCCAGTCCTAACGTTGTAGGACAAAACAAGCCGATGATTAAGGGGATAATTATATCTACCAGATTTATCTGTAACTTCTAAGTAGAACCGGGGAAAATACCATTCTCCTAATTCGATGACTCGATTTTTTAATGGTGCATTTTCTTTTATGATTTTATAAAGTTCAATCAATCTATCTATTCTTAATATCTCTCCCTTGCTTGCTTTATACCAACCAGTATTCTTTGCCTTATCAACCGTGATGCTTATATCTTTTTCGTTATTAATTATCATTTTCTCACCTCCTTCTGCAGGGGATCGTTTCGCAGGAGAAACAATCCCCTGTTTTCTGACTGCTTAGGATTTAAAATCATACTCAAAAACGTTAACCTGTCCGGCAAAATCCTCCCCGTTGTGAGCCATCGCAAGGCCGCCCTTAAATCTCCAAAAAGTTATAATCTTTTTATTGAAGGTTGATCTTACTTTTCCAGCTTTGAGCCCAATTACCGGACCCCCCGAGACAGTGCAAACTCCTTCGTCAAAATATGGATTAGTAATATTCCAGCCAGCCCTAACAATCTTATCGTCTACGCTTTCAATAACCCCATAATCGCCATCCTTTATTAAACAATTATCGCTATTTTTAGCGTAAACAATATCTCCTGGCTTCGGTCTGCTATTCTCTTTATTTACTACTGGTTTATCTAATACCCCTAAGAATTTCATTTTATTAAACCTCCTGTTCTTTTATTAAACTATTGATATATTTTTTAGCCTCTTCTAAATCTGTAAAATTTTTTAAATTTTCATAATATGGTAGTTTATAAGCCCAATAACAAGTTTTATCTTTTGATTGGTTAATTTCAAAGCGACCATTTTTATAAATTACTTTAGACATTCGATTTAACCTCCTAACATTCCTTCTTTAGCAAAACTAAAAATATCATTAGACCCTAAAATTATATGATCTAAAATTTTAATACCTAATATTTTCCCCCCTTCTTTTAATGTTTTAGTTACTGTTATATCCTGCTCGCTTGGCCCGCCCTCTCCGCTCGGATGATTATGGCAGAGTATAAGGCAGGCCACTCCCTTAAAAATTGCACTCCGGAAAACTTCCCGGGGATGTACTATCCCTTCAGTAAGTGATCCCAGACTAATCAATTCAAGATAAATAATTTTATTCTTTACAGTCAAACCCATAACCCAAAAATGCTCTTTTTGCTGATCTATTTCACATTCATTTTTTAATACATTCCGGAATACATCCGCCACAATCTCGGAATTTTGCATTTTGATATTAACCTCACATTTGATATACATTTAAGAACCCCCTTTATTTTATTTAGGACCCAAAG
>NMQN01000886.1 GCA_003575245.1 Candidatus Atribacteria bacterium 1244-E10-H5-B2
AAGAATTCACTGATTTAACAAAAGGAGCTGTTTCTAATCTTTCGGTTATACTTTTTATCCTCTCAAGATTTTCTAATGTAAACAGGTCAAGATATTCAAGGGAAATCATTGATACATTCATCTGAGAACCACCAAACTTATCCATGACCTCACCATAAAATTTAATATCCGGGTCGTCTTCAGAAATATATTTAGTGATATCATCTTCAATTTTAAGATTTTTTGCCTGCATTGCGGCGAAAATAGTAATAATAATTATTAAAATAAATATGGGCCAGGCATATTTAGTAATGAAGTTGGCGAGTTTTTGCATCATCTACTTCTTGCTCCTCTCGAAATTATTAATCGTTTTTAATTATAACTGACTAGTCAGTCGAATGTCAAGAAAAATAAAGATATAAATAGAAAAAGTTTTTAGTTTTCCGTTTTTAGATAAGAAAAATAGTTGTCAGATGTCACTGTATAGCGAAAAACCATTCTGGCGGGTTCGATGAATCGAACCCCTACTTCTGGCTCCTGACTTCTGAATTCCATTTTTCTCCATGCAATACGATATACGCAATACGAGTAAAGCTTGACAAAAAGAGTGATTAAAACCTATAATATTGATAATACAATATAATAAAAGAAAAAAATAAAAAGGGAAAGTAGGTAGACGGCCAATTTTAGAAAGCTGATGGTTGGTGAAAATCAGTATTGGTTTTATCGAATTCCACCCTTTTTAATATTTCCGGTGAAATCAGAATATCTGGAGACACATCTTAAGATGTGTTAAACAATCAGCCAATGAAGGATAGGATATTTTCCTATTGAATCAGGGTGGCACCACGTGATTAAACTCTCGTCCCTAGTAGTAGATATTACTAAGCGATGAGAGTTTTTCTGTTTAATTGTCATTGCGAGCAAAGCGAAACAATCTCATAGGATAGAGTAAAACTTAAAATTTAAAAAGGGAATAAACACCTATGAAAGAATTTGAAATCCTCGAACATACTGCCGATATCGGGATAGCGGCCTATGGTAAAAACAAAAGAGAAGTTTTTATCAATGTTGCCAAAGGGATGTTTGAAATTATTGCCGGAAAAAACAAAAACCTTAAAGAAAACTTTTATGATAAAATAAAGCTGGAAGCTGATAATCTGGAAGGCTTACTCTTTGCCTGGCTTAATGAACTACTATATATCGGTGAAACCAGAATGGTAATTCTTAATAAATTTCAGATAAAGGAATTATCTGATTTTCAAATTAAAGCGGAAGTTGAGGGGATGAAAATCAACCCTCCTTCCGTTAAAATAGAAAAAGAGATAAAAGCCGCAACTTACCATCGTTTAGAAATTAAAAAAGATGGGGAAAGCGGGCTTTGGAGAGCCCAGGTAATATTTGATATTTGATTTATATTTTATAAATGATATCTCTGTAATCATTCATATAAAGGAGTGAAAGAAAATGAAACAATCATGGGAAGGACCTTTAAATAAAATAGATGATTATCGCTGGGAAATTCCCAAGACCTATAACTCTGGGATGAGAGTTCCCGGTCTGATTTATGCCTCTTCAAATTTATTAGAAAAAATACGCCAGGACCAGGCACTAGAACAAGTAGCAAACGTAGCCTTTTTACCTGGTATTGTAGGTCATTCGATAGCTATGCCTGATATCCACTGGGGGTACGGCTTCGCGATCGGCGGGGTAGCTGCTACCACTTTAGATGATGGAGTTATCTCACCCGGAGGGGTAGGTTTTGATTTAAATTGTGGAATCAGATTAGTAAGGACAAATT
>NMQN01000673.1 GCA_003575245.1 Candidatus Atribacteria bacterium 1244-E10-H5-B2
AGGTTAGAGCGTATTTATAATTCACTTGATCCCTTGCGGCAAGAAGAAATAAAGACAGAAGCAGAAAATAGGTTGCCTGATTTTTGGAAGGTGCAGTTAAATAAGGGAAGAATTAAAGGGAAAACATCAAAAATGCTTGAGGGTGTCTTGGAAGAAAAGAGAAGAGAAATAATAAAAGAGTGGATTAAAGAGGGGAAATATAAGACCGAAATAAAATAAAACGTGCCAAACTCACGTTAATTTAACCATACAAAGTAATTTTACTCCAATTGGAGGAGAAGAAAAAAGAAACATTGACAAGAATTTTTTTTGTGTTATTATATGAATGTAAATAATAGTATAAAACGTGTAAAATAAATTTATGGAAAAATATAATCCTCTAAAAGGAAGATAATGAATGGAAGAATTTATAATAAATGCCAACTCTTGTAATGGAATACTTGATGATAAGAATTTTGATAATGATATTATAGGTCAACTTAATCCCATATATATGGAATTTTTTTATAATAAAAAATTTCCTCAAGTTAAAAAAATAACAATTGACCTGCGAGGGATCAAATATGCCAATCCTTATGGAGCTCTGGGTATAGTAATGATATGCAAATTTCTCTATGGCACTTTTAATCAAAAAGTAAACCTATTTTTACCAACTGAAGATAAAGGGCTCCACTTTTCTTCCTGGATGGATGCTCTCGGCTTCTTAAAAGCTGTGGAAAATATAACTAATATAAAGGGCTATACCCCTATATTAAATATAAACCCGAATCCAAACTTTATTCCAATAACTATAATAAGTACCGAAGAAAATGTTTATGAAGCTATAAATGATATAGAGAAAAAAGTTCAGTCGGTTGCCATTAAAAGGCTGAAATATACTAAAGAAGAGGCTTATAGATTTGTTACGATCATGAGCGAGCTCTGTCAAAATCTTTTTTACCACAGTGCGCTAGAGGGGGAAGAACCCTGGGGTTATATAGCCATGCAAGCATACAATGAATGTTTAAAATTTGCGGTTATGGATTTAGGGATAGGGATACCAGAAAGCTTGAAATCTAAATATAAATTTACCGATGATAGGGAGGCAATCAAACTAGCTTGTGAAGCAGGGATCACTTCAAATGAAGGAGAACGTGGGTTAGGGTTATTTAGGACGGTTGAAATCATAAAACAGGCGCGGGGGTACCTGGGTATTCGTTCCGGAACTGCTAAATTTCTTCTTACCCCCGAGGAGGAGTACTATTATGGAAGTGACGGTATTTTTAGTCAGTTTATACATTTCTGGGGAACCCAGATTGGCATCTGTCTTCCAAAAAAAAATCTCAAAAAAAAAGGAGGAATAAATAATGAAGACCACCCTTTTTAAAATAGGTGAAATACCTGATCCTAAAAAGGGATTCAAACCGGGCTTTTTGGTGATGAGAGAAGTAGGAAATTTTTTCAAAGAGGCGATCTGTAAGGAACTTGATAAACTTGAAGCTAATACTGTTTTGGAAATAGATTTTACCGATGTCAGATTTATGGATATTTCCTGTGCTGATGAAATAGTAGTTAAGGTTTTGGCAAGACTCGAGGCTGGAGAATTCCCCGAGAGGTTTATAGTCTTGTCTCATATAGAGGAGCAACACCGAGAGAATATTGGAACTGCTCTGATAGTAAGGAAAAAAGCAATTATTGTAAAAGAAGAAGATGGTTGGAGTCTTTTGGGGGAATTGGTTGATAGTCATAGAAAGGCATTATTTAAAGTTATGGAATCTAAATCTATAACCTCAAGAAAACTCCAAGAGAAAATGGGATATAAGGAGATTAATGAAGCATCTAGCAAACTTGTTATACTTTATAAAAGGTGCCTAATAGCCCATTTCCCCTATAGGAAGGCAGTTAGGGGAGGAGGTAGACAATTTGAATATCTTAGCCTTCTCCATAATGAAGGGGGAGGCTAACAAATGGATTTGTCCACTTTTCGTGAGGAAGTTCGCCAGTCTAGCGATATTATCAGTGTGGTGGAAGAATATGGCGTCTCTTTAAAGAGACGCGGAAAGGTTCTTCAAGGGTTGTGTCCTTTTCATAAAGACGAGAAAACTCGGAGCTTTACTGTGTATCCGGAAGACCAAAGTTTCTATTGCTTTGGATGTCATAAAGGAGGAGATGTCTTTAATTTTGTTCAGGAAATCAAAAAATTTAGTTTCCCAGAGGCCCTAAGAGAGCTTGCTTTAAGAGCGGGCATTACCCCTATAAATTGGACACCAGAACAAGAGAGACAACAAAAAGATAAACAACTGAAAGAAGATATCCTTGGCACTGTATCTAATTACTATTCTAAAAATATTCCTGAAAGAATCATAAATTATCTTATAAAAGAAAGAGGCTTAACTAAAGATACTATAATCTCTAACAAAATAGGCTACGTAAGTGGAAATTCAAAAGGACTCATGGCATTTTTGGAAAAGCAGGGTTATAAAAAGGAACAAGCTATAGAGACTGGAGTTTTTTATAAAGATGGCCAAGAATATTTTTTAAATTATATCGTTTTCCCAAATCTATATTTTGGGAGAGTAATTTATCTCACAGGCAGGGGCCATCCTGAAAAATCTCACAAAAAACCTTTAAAGGATAAACTTCCCTTAAATCATCTTTTCTTTGAAGAGGCGTTAAGGAAAAAGGAGGCAATCATTGCGGAGGGAGAGATGGACACATACACTTTTAGGCAGGCTGAATTTAATGCCTGTGGCATATTGGGAGCCGGAAGCTTTAAGGATGAATGGTTAATAAAATTCAAAAAATTAGAAACTGTCTATATCTCTGGCCATAAAGATATAGCCGGGAAAAAAGTAGCCCTCAAACTGGGCGAACTCTTAAAAAACAAAGCAAGGATGGTATCTTTGCCAGATTTCACTCGACCAGATGGGAAGAAAGTTGTTGATTGGAATGAGCTTTTTATCCTAAAGTACAAAGGGGATATACAATCCTTTCGACAAGATTATCAGAAGCTACTTGATCAAGCTCAGACCGTCTTAGAATTTAAAATAAGGCAGATACCAAAGGATATTCCTGAGAGGGACTTTTCCAAAGTTCTTGCTCCAATCATTATGCAGTTAAAAGATTTGGGCGGAATCGAGGAAGATTTTTATACAAACATTATAGTCGACCATTTTCCAAGGATTTCACGGCAGGCTATTAGAAAAGACCTTAAGCGGGCTCAAAAAAGTTTGGTAAAGATAGGGGAGGAAGGTATGGAGATTTTGGATAACTATCCCAAAATCTCTCCAGCTCTGGATTTTATCGATGGAATCGGTTACGTCTCTATACCTTTGGATGTAAAGCTAACCACCTATGTTAAAGACATACCAGTTACCAAAATAGCCAAAATCCCCTTCCTCATAACTAGCACAAAAGAGTTTTTTAGGATCGATAAGATGGAACTTTTAGAGAAGAAAGAAATTATTTTCAAGTCTCAACCACTATTTCTAGGCATGAATCGATGGTCTCTTGACTATGTAAAGCAATTTCGAGAGGACGGGTTTAAGGTAGATCCCTTTATTGTATTCCAAGAAGTTAAGACGATCTATGAGTCCTATCTTGACTTCAAAGAGCCTCATACAGCAGAAGTCATCGCGCTCTGGACTATCGGGACTTATGTTTATCCCATCTTCCAAGCCTATCCTTATATTTCCTTTGCAGGAGAAAGAGGAAGTGGCAAAACTAAGACTTTAAATGTAGCTGAGCATCTCTGCTTCAACGCTGTTCTTTCCAGCGATATGTCTTCATCCTTGCTCTTCAGAATTATAGAAGGCTCTTCCTGCACAGTTCTAATAGATGAGGCAGAAAGATTGAAAGATAAAAAGTTGAGTCAGGACTTCAGACTTTTATTGAATGCCGGATATAAGAGAGGAGGTAGAGCTCACCGCTCAAAACCGGATACCTTTGAACCTCAAAGTTTTGACGTTTACTCCCCAAAAATGATTGCCAATACTAAGGGATTGGAAGAAGTATTAGAGAGCAGATGTATTCAATTTATAATGTTAAGGACAAAAAATATCAAAAAATCTAATAAAGTAGTAACAGAAATGAGTGAAGACTGGGCTCGTATCAGGCATCTACTCTATGCCTTCGGCTTGGATTTCTTTCTGAAGATACGAGGCATTTACCTTGATGATACTGAGATTAAGAGTATTAGAGCGATATCTGGAAGAGAAGGGGAGCTCTGGCATCCTCTTTTAGCAATAGCCAAATTCCTAGACAAGAACGGGTGCGACAGTCTTTTTGAGAGAATTAAGGGAATAGCAGTCAGAAAGGGTGAGGAAGCCAAGTCAACAGGGATAGATAATTGGACCAATGCCCTGCTTTTGGGTCTTCGAGATCTCACCCTTACTAGTGAAGTCGATATATACAATAAAGATATTAGAGAGAAGCTGGTCGATTATCTTGAGGAGGGTGACTCCCCTCCATCACCTCATTGGGTGGGTAATAAACTAAGAAGTTTAGGTCTTATAGAGCAGTCCGAAAGGACTAAGAACGGATATCAGTATGTCATCAGACACAAGACCGTAGTGGATGTGATAGAACGTTATGGAATATAGCTGGTGAACTTGTGAACTTGTGAACTCCCGCTGGTGAACTTCCTCTGGTGAAGTTCACCTACAAAAAGCCTTTATTTATAAGGCTCACAAGTTTTAAGGTGAACTTGTGAACTTCGATTTCCAATATAAGAGAGATAATAAAATTTACAAATATTTTTCTTGGTGGGGAATGTATGAAAATATTCATTTCTTGGTATCCGAGCTTGAAGTTCACCTATTGGGTATTAAAATGAATAGAAAGACTTTTATTTATAGGATATATACAGATATAAAGACGAAAGAGTAAGTTCACTTAAAGTTCACTTAAAGTTCACTAAGGTTGGATTGAAGTTCACCTATTTGGGCTTGAAGTTCACCCTTGAAGTTTACAGGAGGAGGTCGTGAATATGCTAGCACAGTTAGAGAGGGATTATGAGAAAGCTAAAAAGAAGGGAGCCCGACCCGAGCTCCTTAGTAAAATAGAGGACGAGATAAACAGGGTAAAGTTTGAGAAAGATTCTAACCAGGGAGATCTTTGCCTTAAAAATGAAGACCCTTTTGAGGGATTATTTAAAAAAGCGGTAGGTGCAATCAGTAGAAGATATAGAGCAGGCAATATTGAATATATCAGAGAATACCATAGGAGCCTTTACGAGCAGACCGAGCAGGCAGAAGACCAGCTTAATGAAGTTTGGAAAGCAGGGCTTAAAGGGGAGGCCACACTTGAAGAATTCAGGGGAACCTTAGTAAAGTGGTATTCACTTCATACCGAGGGAATCGAAATCTATGAAGATCTAACTAGGAGAGACAGATAAAAACAAATTAAATAGTAAGAAATTATTACAAGCAATCAGGTTTATATATGGTGATTTTATCGCATAAAGGGAATCACTCCTAATCCAGAGAACTTTGTTAGGGTATATTAGGGTTTGGTAAGATATGAGGCAGAAGATTTTAGATACACGCTCGTACTTATATTTATAGCTAATTTATGACCGATTTAAGGTTAATTTACAAGCAGAGATCGATTACTCTTACATTGATGAATGGATTAGGGAGCAGAAAGATTTCCGCACAAATCTCACGCACGCAAGGGACCAGTAGATTAAACAGCATAGACCAATCTTCTAATTGGCAACGGATGGCCAGCATACCAGAAGATATATAGGTCTTTGCCCTACAAGAATATCGAGAATTGGGCTATATTGTGGTAATATATATGTTATGAAAGATAAAAAGATCAACCAATCAAAATTAATAAAAGGATTAGCAAAGAAGGATAAGGAAGAGAAGAAGCGAGGCAGGCCTACGCTTTTGACTCCGGAGCTAAGAGCCAAGCTAATTAAGCTTTTTGAGGAACATTTTTTTATTGCTATCGTTGCAGCAGAGGCAGGGATCTATCGTAGGAGGATCTATGAATGGAAAAATGAGGACGAGGATTTCCGTAACGAGATTACGCACGCGCAAGGCAAGTGGCTTGCACATCAAATGGAATTGTTAAATAATTACGCCAAAGACAAGCGAGAGAAGGACTGGAGAGCCTTAAAGTACCTGCTATCTATTGCAGATGCAGAGTTTAACGACAAGAAATTCCTCCGGGAAGCACCTGGAAAGCGAGAATCTACCAAGATCAACATCATTATTGACTAAAGGGACCTCGAAACATCAGAGAAAGAAGCCTTAAGAGTAATCGGAATTGACAAATCAGAGGAAGAACCGATCTCATTAATCATCTTTAATAAGGATAAGAGGGAATTAAGGAATAAAAACAATATTCTGTAATAGGGGGAATAATAAATTATGATATTTTACACTGATACACCAAATCTCGTGGTGAATAGTAAAAGAGCAAAAAGGATAATAGCCCGCTTTGACAAAAACGGGAAGTTTGAGACACATAACCCGGTCATCATAGCCAAGATGAAACAACATTTCAGATATGAAGAAAGTCCCTTAGAAACTTTTATAAGGTTGAAAAAAGAAGCTGTTAAAAAGGGAATAAATACCTATAGAATGAAACAAGCTGATTTAATAAAGGCCTTAGAAGAATGTGAGAGGTAACGGAGCCAAAAAGGGAATCAGGGAATCAGAGATGAGGATTTCACTTGATAAACGATTACTTTTAGGTTAAGATAGATTTTAGGGAGAAGAGAAAACAGAATACGGGGAGTCGATAGGGGGAAATGCCCCCTATTTTTTTTAGGTAATTAAATCTTGAGAGTTTACAAAAGTTTACTTTTAGAGGTGATGCAAAATGTCTAATA
>NMQN01000633.1 GCA_003575245.1 Candidatus Atribacteria bacterium 1244-E10-H5-B2
GAACTAACACGTAATCATTTACCCTAATACAATTAGCTGAATATGTTTCTTCTTCATCAATCATTATTTTATTAAACTTTTTAAATTCTAAATTACTTATTAATTCACCTGTAACAAGAAGAACATTATCCTCTAAATACGCTAAACCACTTTTTAAATGAAGCATCTCTGAAATTTCTACAATCGAACCGGACATTCCATATTTTCCCAAAGCTTTTATTAATTGTTCTGCCCCTTCTCTGTTGGTCCTCTTTGAAAGCCCGATATAAAAATGGTCTTTTACCATCATTACATCTCCGCCTTCAAGAGTTCCGGGTTCTTTTATATATTCAATATCATTATAATATTTTTTAATTACTTCTATTATTTCTTTTTCTTCACCTTTTCTTGGCGATGCTCCCGGATTTGTTATCACCGCAAATTTTTTTGTACAAACAGCTACATCTTCAACAAAACAAGAATCGGGATACTTTTCAATGGCTTCTAAAACACAGACTTTAACTCCACATTTTTTTAATGCTCTAATATATTCATTATGCTGGATTAATGCTTTCTCATAATCAGGTTTCCCTAATTCCGGATTAGAAGCAATCCCATTTTTTAAAGATTTCGGTGGCTTTCTTACAATAACATTCTCAAATATTTTTATTCCCTCCAAAAACTGAATTTATAATATGAGTAATCATCGAAAGTGTTCCTTCGAGAAAAACTTTTTCTGTCCTAAAAAAAGATTTATTAAAATATTTTTAAAAGCAATATAATATGAAGATAAAAGCAAGGATAAAACCGCTGGTTTTTGCAGTGGTCGGAGAAATCCGACCCCTCTTATTAAATTTGTTTATTTCTTTAGTTGTTTTTAAATACTTAATCTATTATTAATTTATTTTACATATCTAAAAACTTAAAAGGAGAAATTATATCCTCTCCATATTTTGTACTTGCCTTTTTAAGTCTTTCAGTTTGTGCTTTTAATTCTTCGGTAAAGGCAGCGGGCATCTGGATATTTTCAAATATCTTACTCATCCTTTTCATTTTCTCCAGATATTTTACCACTCTTAAGGAGAATTGTTGAATGTATTCAGCCTCAGTATAATCTTTGCCCAGTTCGCGGATAAATAATGTTTTTAAATCTTCATATTTTGGTATTAAACCAACCGGAGTTTCAATCGCTTCGTATTCACCGTAAACTCTTCCTTCAGCCCAGAGAAGCCATACTCTTTTATCCATTTTCCCATTTAAATATTCACCAGTTTCATCCTTTAAAAAATAATTAGTAGCATAGATTTTGGGAATTACATTAAGATCTTTAGTAAATTTTAGATGATTTTCTATATAAGTTCCCAGCGGCACCGAAATAAAATCAAGATTGGCCATCGGATTGTATTTCCTCACCCCTCGGGCACCAAGTGTTGCGGCAGTGGTTTCAGATTCAACTGTAGCCCCCAGAAAAACACCATGTGCCCAGGTAAGTGATTCCACTATAGGTACAGTGGTATCAGAATCCCTTCCTCCATAGAAAATAGCTTTTACCGGTACCCCATCGGGATCATTTGCCTTGGAATCAATATTGTTCAGTTCGTTCAACTTGAGGGTGTATCTTGCATTCTTATGGGAACAAGGAATTTCCTTGCCCTGCTTGTCTTTTTTCCCTTCGAACCACTCTCCTGAAAAATTTATCCCCTCTTCCGGAATGTCTTTTTTCATTTCTTCCCAGTAAGGGACTCCCTTTCTAATCAATACATTAGAGAAGATAATTTCACCTGGTGTAGTTAACGCCTGATAAATCACAGGATCGTTTTCTGAATTTACACTATGGATGATACCGAATATGCCTGACTCCATATTTACTGCTCTTATTGCTCCGTTAATTTTTTTAAGATAAGCGATATCATCACCAACTACGGTTTGACCGGGAATCATGGCAGTGCTGGTCTTGCCACAAGCACTGGGATAGGCCCCGGTAAAATAAGTAACCCGACCTCCTGGGCCATGAACACCCATTATAAACATATGCTCAGCCAACCATCCTTCTTCACTAGCCTTTTTAATAGCTAATCTAAAGGCTAATTTTTTTAATCCCAATGAATTTCCTGCATACTGATTATTTACCGAGTAAACTCTATTTTCTTCGAGGTCGATATAAATCCTTCGTTTATCTATATCTACACTAACTCCATTTTCTAATCTTCCGGCAGAATGGAGGAAGAAAAAGAAATCGGAAGAACCGTTAAGCTTTTTAAATTCTCCATACCCTTGCCGGTAAAGAAGGTCCTCACTGTGAGCTACATAGGCAGAATCGGTAATCTGTAGGGCTTTTAAAGAAAATACAGAATTAGTAGGACCGAGAGAAAAGAATCTTACCAACATCTCTTTCCCGGCCATACTACCATCAAGGTAAGAATACATTTCTTTTAGTCCCTTTTCTTTTTCTATTGAATTAACCTTTATTCCCCAATCTACATCTTTAGACAACAAATATTTGGTATTGGCCTTATCTCTTCCTTGATCATAATAACCGTCAAAGTGAATGGTGTGGCCTTCCATCTTTAATTTCGTTTCTTCACCATTAATCAAGGCCAATTCTCTTACATAGGCAATATCTTCTTTTGAATCAGTTATCATAGTTACTTTTGCCGGCTTACAAAGCTGGATAGCTTCTTCTACTACTTTTATAACATGCTGATTATTTATTTCTTCTAACTTCTGTAAATCAATTTTATCCATTTATCCTTCCTCGCTTTCTTTAAAGATTACCTATAATTTTACTAAAAAATCATCAACTTCTGTATACTTTTATAATCTCTCCATATCCTGGAGAAACGGTTATTTCACCATCATCAAAGACAACTTTCCCTCTAACAATAGTCTTCTCCGATTTTCCATAGACTTCCCATCCTTCATATACAAGGGCGCTTTCTCTGCATTTTGTAAACATTTTTTCTTTGGAAATTACTCCCTTTTTCTCCGGGTCAAAGATTACAAAATCAGCATCTGAACCAAGGGCAATAGTACCTTTTTTAGGAAACAGACCAAATATTTTAGCAGGATTCTCACAGATAAGTTCAACCATTCTGTCTAATTCCATTTTTCCTTCTTTTACTGCTGTGAAAAGCAGAGGCAATCTAGTAGATAAACCGGGAAATCCTGCAGGGGGGGTAAATATATCTTCACTTCCCCTTTCTTTTTCTTCTTTAGTATAAGGGGCATGGTCACTTCCGATAATATCGATACTTCCATCATTTACCATTTCCCACATCCCCTGCCGCTCTTCTTCACTCCTCAAAGGAGGATTGCATTTAGCAAACACTCCTACTTTATTAAGAGCATTCTCATTAAGGAATAAGTAATGAGGACAGGTTTCTGCAATAGCATATACTCCTTTACATTTTGCTTCATTCACTAATTCTACTACTTCCGGAGTGCTGATATGGCACATTTCTATTTTCGCGCCGATCTTTTCCGCAAAGAGTAAAATTTTAGAAGCTGTCTCTATCTCTACAACTGGCGGCCGGGACCTCCCGTGATATATCGGAGAGATTTTACTTTCACTTCTTAATCGTGCAATATTTTTATTTATCATATCGTTATTTTCTGCGTGAAAACCGATCATTACGCCCGTCTGGGCTACTTTTTCCATAAGTTGATATTGATCGCCTGTATTTGGCGCGGTAAGCCCGATAAATTCCTCTTTTCTCCCCGGAGGAACTTCATGTAAAAAAGTTTTAAAGGCAACAATGCCAGATTTTGAACAGGGAATGACATCATCCAGGCAATCCGTTCCTGCCGCCCCAAAAAAAGCAATATCAACCACCACTTCTTTATCTGCAACATTCATCCTGTTTTTTACTATTTCGGGAGAATGCGGAGGAGGAGCAGCCATAGGCATTTCAATTATAGTAGTAACTCCACCCAAGGCTGCATCTTTTGAACCGCTTTCAAAGGTTTCTCTTTCATCATGACCCGGAGCCCTGATATGAACATGGGGGTCAACGGTACCAGGTAAAACCATTTTTCCTTCTGCGTCGATAATTTTTTCAAACTCTAATTTTTCTTTACTTATGGCAGTAATTGTTCCATCTTTCACTCCTATATAACAATCTATCAATCTGCCATCTACAAATACCTTATCTGACTTAATTACTAGATCAAATTTATTCATAGCCTGCCCTCCAGTATTGTTACTTTTTAACAGTTAATTTATATTACAACTTAATAATGCTGCTTTGTGAAAAAATCATTTTAGATTATACCCTACCGGTAACCAGAGCCAAAAGAGCCATTCTAACATAGAGTCCGTTGTGAGCTTGTCTAAAATAAGCAGCCCCTTCATAATCATCAACATCAGTGGAGATTTCATCTACTCTCGGTAAGGGGTGGAGAATAGTAATTCCTTTTTTAGCACAGTTAATCATTTCTCTATTTATAATGTATACACCTTTAACCTTTTCATAATCTTCCGAATCTTTAAATCTCTCTCTTTGCACCCTCGTTACATAAACAATATCGCTAACTGATAAGGCTTTTTCAACGTCTTCAGTTTCTTCAATTTCTGCTCCCAATGATCTTAATTCGGCAGTTATTTCTGCAGGCATTTTTAAAGATTTTGGAGAAACGAAAATCATTTTATTTTTGTATAGGTTCATAAAATATCCTAAAGAATGTACTGTCCTTCCGTTCTTTAAATCACCTAAAAAAGTTACAGTATGTCCGTCCAAAACTCCCTTTTCTTTACGAATAGTATAAAGATCTAAAAGGGCTTGAGTGGGATGCTGCCCAGCCCCATCACCACCATTAATAACTGGGTGAGTAGCATTATCAGCAGCAATCTTGGCAGAACCTTTCATAGGATGACGCATAACAATAACATCTACATAACCATCAATCGTTCTGATAGTATCAGCCAAAGTTTCTCCTTTAGATAAAGAAGAACTTGCTGCATTAGCCACGGTAATCACTCTGGCACCTAATCTGTTTATCGCGGTTTCAAAAGAAAGGCGAGTTCTCGTGCTCGGTTCAAAAAACAAGCTGGCCACTACTTGACCTTCCATGTTTCTAATAATTTCTCCGCACTTAACTCTTTTTTCAAAATTTGCTGCGGTATCCATTATCAAATTTAATTCTTGAAGCGAAAACTGAGTAGTATTTAAAATATCTTTTCCTTTTAACATTTCAACTACTCCTTAAATTTATTTTTTAAAACAAAAATTGCATATTTCTAGGTTATTTATTCTAATTGCTTTTAATTACTGCAAGATTAAAATGGATATATTGTCCCGCATAAATTCTAAGATATTTATAAAATATTTCTCATTTATATCCTAACATCCCAGACAATTCTTGAGCAGAATTAACCAAAACTTTAATAAATTTTTTTACATTACCATTGGATATCCTTTTTGATAATCCAGTAATGGTAATACTGGCTATTGTATCTTTATTAATACTTTTAACAGGGACCGAAATTGCTTTTATTCCCTCTTCAAGTTCTTCATTACAAATAGAAAAACCATTATGTCTAATCTCTGATAGATGCTCTTCTAATTTTTTAGGATTAATAATTGTTTTTGAGGTATATTTTGGAAGAGTTTTTTCATTAATAATTCTTTTAATATCTTCAGAAGGTTGGTGGGCTAAAAGTATTTTTGCAGAAGCGGCGGAATGAAAAGGCATTTCCTTCCCAATTTCAACGAAAAGATGGGTATTTGCATTTCGAGAGGGAGCAATTGAATCTATGCAAATACTCCGACCATTATACCAAGCAGTTAAAAAAGTGGTAAGTCCGGTTTCCGAGCATATTTTTTTTAAAAATGGTTTGGCAATTTGCCGGAAGTCAAACGAATTATAAAATGAATTTGAATATTCAAGTATCTGTAATCCTAACCTATATTTAGAAGTTTCTTTTTCTTGATCAACTAAAGAATAGCTTACTAAACTTTTTAACATTCTATGAATTGTACTCTTGGGAAATAATAACTTTGAACTTAGTTCAGTTATCCCTACACTTCTTTCCGCATTGCTAAGATAATTTAAAATTTGTATGGATTTCTCGATTGAATTCATAGAATTTGTTCCCTTTTATAATTGTTCCATTATATAGAACATTGTTCCACATAACTATTATAATTACTATACCACATAACATTGAAAAATCTGCTTGGTATAATGGTCGGAGTATTTGCATAGATTCAATTGCTCCCTCTCGAAATGCAAATACCCATCTTTTCGTTGAAATTGGAAAGGAAATGCCTTTTCATTCCGCCGCTTCAGCAAAAGTACTATTAGCGTACCAATCTCCCGATGACATTAAAAGAATTATTAATGAGAAATCTCTTCCAAAATATACTTCAAAAACAATCATTAATCCTAAAAAATTAGAGGAGCATCTATCAGAGATTAGACATAAGGGTTTTTCTATTTGTAATGAAGAACTTGAAGAGGGAATAAAAGCAATTTCGGCTCCCGTTAAGAATATTGATAGAGAAACAATCGCCAGCATTACTATTACTGGATTATCTAAGAAGTTACCCAGTAGTAATATTAAAAAATTCATTAAAATTTTGGTTAATTCTGCTCAAGAATTGTCTGGGATGTTAGGACATAAAGGAAAAAATATTTTATAAATATGTTAGAGGTAATGTAGTAAAATGTGCCTATTTTAATCTGACAGGAATTAAGAGCAATTAGAATAAATAATCCAATAATATACAATTTATATTTTGGAAAATAAATTTAAGGAGTAGTTGAAATGTTAAAAGGAAAAGATATTTTAAATACTACTCAGTTTTCGCTTCAAGAATTAAATTTGATTATGAATA
>NMQN01000650.1 GCA_003575245.1 Candidatus Atribacteria bacterium 1244-E10-H5-B2
TTTTTTAGCTAGTTAGTTGGTTACCTGGTTAATTGGTTAATTAATCAGTACAAACCAGTTAACTAAACAACCAACAATGGATGTAACGTGTAACGTACGATAAGTAACCTGCAACAAGTACTTATTTTTGTGATTTCTGAAATTTAATCTTGTTACTCATTACTCATCACTCATTACTGTATTTTATACTCGATACGTATTTATTCCGGCTCCCGGTCTTTTCCTATTATTTTCTTAACTAGCTAACCAAGTAACCAACTAACTAGCTAACTATTTTTCTACGCTATACGCTCCACGCTAGGTTTATTGGCTAACGACTAATTTAAAATGTTTTTTATTTTCTTTATGGTCATTACAGGATTTGCGCTTTTAAATATAATTTGACCAACCACAATTATATCTACTCCGGCTTTAGCTACCTTAGAAATGTTGTCTAAATTTATCCCGCCGTCAACTGCTAAGCTTATTGATTTTTTTTGATTGTCTATTATTTTCCTCGCCTTTTCTATTTTAGTAAACATCTCCGGAATAAATTTTTGCCCGCCAAAACCCGGATTGACAGCCATTATTAATAAAATATCTATTTTATTAATTAAATATTCAATAACATTTAGAGGTGTTGCTGGAATTAAAGCAATACCAGATTTTACATCAGCCTTATTAATGGTTTGGATAAGTTTGTCAAGGTGTTTAGAAGTTTCGTAATGTACAATTATAATATCTCCTCCAGCATTAATAAATGATTTAATATGATTTTCTGGTTTTTCTACCATTAGATGAACTTCCAAAGGAAGAGAGGTTTTGCTTTTAATTGATTCTACTATCCTGGGGCCAAAGGAAATATTCGGAACAAAATTTCCATCCATAATATCTAAGTGAATTAAATCTGCTCCTCCACTTTCTATTTTTCTTAGTTCTCTTTCCAAACAGGTAAAATCTGCATCTAAGATTGAGGGAGCTAATTTTATTGTCATAATTATAACACCGCCTGTTCGTATAAATAATTGTGTATTTTAAAAACTTTAGTCATCATTAATACAGCCATAATTTGCGATCAAGACTTCTATATTGAATAGCTTCGGATAAATGAGAAATTTCTATATTCTCTGATTGTTCTAAATCAGCTATAGTTCGAGCAACTTTTAATATACGATCATAAGCTCGCGCGCTTAAATTTAACTTTTCTATAGCTTTGTAAAGTAAATTTTTAGCATTATCATTAATATTACAATATTCTTCAATCTGTTTTTTGGCCATTTGGGCATTACAAAAAATACTGTCTTCACAATATCTTTCCCTTTGTGCTTTTCTTGCTCTTTCTACTCTTTCTCTTATATTAAAAGAGTTTTCCACAGAATCTTTCTCCATAACTTCTCGACAATTTATCCGGGGGACTTCAATATGAATGTCAATTCGATCTAATAACGGCCCCGATATTTTTGAACGATATTTAACAATCTGAGACGAGCTACAGGTGCAAACTTTAACCGGATCACCATAAAAACCGCAAAGACAGGGATTTAAAGACGCTATCAGCATAAAAGAAGAAGTATAACTAACAGAACTTAAAGAGCGTGAAATGGTGACTATCCCATCTTCTAAAGGCTGACGTAGAGATTCTAAAGCACTTCTGGAAAATTCTGGTAATTCATCTAAAAATAGTACACCATTATGAGCTAAGCTAATTTCTCCCGGTTTGGGCGTCCTTCCTCCTCCGATTAATCCAACATTACTTATAGTATGATGAGGAGCCCTAAACGGTCTCTCTGTAAT
>NMQN01000149.1 GCA_003575245.1 Candidatus Atribacteria bacterium 1244-E10-H5-B2
GTATTTAATCACACTGGCCAAAGCCGCAAAATTAAGAAGATCGTATTGTCCAAAAAATATACCCGCAGCAAATAAAACCATAAGAGCAGATATTGTACTAACCACCATATATTTAAAGCCCGCTTCCACCGGTTCACCCAAATCAACCCCTCTGAAACAAATTAAGACAACAGAGGCAATTGAAGCAATTTCCAGGAATACAAAGAAATTAAACATATCTCCGGTAAATTCCATCCCAAACATACCTATCGCTAAAAGTAATAATAGGGAATAATATTTATCAAGCCCACTATGCTGCTCCATAAAACTTAAAGAATAAACTGCTCCTAAAAAAGAAATAACTGCAGTAATTAAGCCCATAAATATTCCCATCGCATCTATTTGGAACATAATCCTGATGGGGAATTTTAACCCTGAAGGTAAAGTCAAAGAAGGAGATGTTGCACCAAAAACATAAACTTGGGGACCAACTGTTAGTATTTTAACCGCTAATATAATGGTTAAAATTAAACTTACGCTTAAAGCAAGGATGGTAAGAATTCCCGTAGCTTTTTTATTTATCCGACCGATAAGTGGCACCGAGAAAGCTGCCAATAGAGGTATAGCTATTATTAATATGGGAATATGATCCGATAGATCCATCCTCTCAACCTCCTTACCTGGACTGTATCTAAGGTAAATTACTTGTATTGTCCCTTTTTTTTGTATATATTCCAAATAGTTGATATCGTTACTACTACAAAAGAACCAATAAAATATATAGCTGCTATTAATATTACAATCAGAAAATTATCCATTAGTTAATAACCTCTTTTATTCAAGAATATTGCTTTTTTATGATCAGGGGAAATAAATATTTTATGCTTTTCTCTTTCCCGGTAATCTTCTTTTTCCTTAATAATTTTCTCGATAATTTTTAACGCCTCTAAAAACTCATTTCTCTGTTTTTCTGTCAAACCTTTATCTTTCAATTTCCAATTGTAAAAAGACCTGGTTCCTTTTAGAGCCTTTAGTTTGATATTGCTTATCCTGCCCATTTGATCACCGCCTTTTCTCAAATAGCTTTTAAAGCCTGGCAAATATTATCTAACATATTTAAACGTTTTTCCCTTGTAATAACTTCAGATTCCCTAAGGCCATAGTTATAAAAATTATCTAAAGCAGGTTTAGCAATTTTATAAATTCCATCAAGTATAGAAAGTCGCCTGGTTATTTCCTCTTTGGTTTTCACCTTTACCTCCTTACATTATTTTAAATTAACTTTTAATTTCAACCTCTTTTTTTTGATCCTCTGCCTATTCTTCTTATACCACGCTTTACCAACCTTCTGTAAATGTTCTTTATGGTTTTCTTGGTAGTCTTGAAAGTATTTTGTCCTCTCCCCTCTATGATCATCTCTGTATTTTTTGTTCACAGTTAGTATTCTCTCCCTGTCTCCGTAATAGTATTTTAAATATTCTATTACCTTACAAACCTTGCAAACATTTGTCCGACCGTTGGTATTCCTCTTGTCCGTTGTAAATTGGAGTAATGGTTTTCTGACCTCACATCTTGGACAAGTCTTAAAAATTTTGGACTCCTCTTTTCCTTCCCTTCCTTCGAGTCTTTGTTCGAGTTGTTTTAGTAAAGTAATGTCAACATATTCAAAAGACCCCTTAGACATATCAACCCCCTATTACCTCTTTCCTTGAAAGCCATATCTTTTTTATTGCCTTGCCTACTTCCTTAAACTCCTCGTAAGTGAATTTATCACTTTTAGCGTTATTGCAAAT
>NMQN01000524.1 GCA_003575245.1 Candidatus Atribacteria bacterium 1244-E10-H5-B2
CAGAAAAGGCTTATAAAAATATGGAAAATATAGTAAAAAAGCTAAAAAATGACGATCCATATAGTTGTCTGATTAGTAATTTATACATCAATAACGCTTTAATAGAATTTTCATATCTGCCGATATCTTGTATATAGGCTTCAAGATATTCATAATTTCTTGTTAAACAAATGGGGCAAAACTCTATGTTTTTTTTATCATGCCTTTGTCTGAAGTCCCTATGTAATAGCCTTAAAATTTCTTTTGTTTCTTTTTCAGATTCAATTTTGCGAACACTACGAGCTTCAATATTCCTCTCGTTTTCAAGAGTAGCTAATGTCCATATTTTACGCTGTTCGATGAGCTCGTAAAAATCCACAACTTCTATATTAGCACCTTTATTGCAAAGATATTCATATTTAGGATGTGGCTCAAAGAGGAAACGGTAAGGGAATATTTCTTGAGAATGATTCCAAATCTTTGCATTATCGTAGAAAGGTTCTTCTCGAACAATATAAATACCACAAACTTTGCTTGGTCCATAGTTTGTTAAAACATGGAAAAACACGTTGTCTCCCTTTTTCATTCCAACAAGATCTCTTATTATAGAGTATTTTGTAGAAGGAGAAAATTCGTGATAAGTTCCATTTTGACTAACATTGCCTTCTTTATTCCCATATATACCTTTAACTCTAGCTATTATCCAGTCTCTTTCAGATATAGAACAAATAAAAGATCCCATAGCTATTCTCCGTAACTAAATAATTGAATCGGTTTTCTTCTTTGGATTCTGTTATATTGATAAATAAAATTAAGGACATCGGGACTAAATCCAACAGCGATAATTATAGGATCTACTTCCATATAATTACCTTTAGTTTTTTGTTTTACAATATTCTCTAGTGTGTTTCGGAATTTCTTTAGTTCGTTTTCATTACAAGGACAATTAAAACATTTGATAAAGTAATATCCTGATTCAATATAAATATTAGAGTTATTTATGAATTGTCTCTCGAGTAATATTGTTTGGTACTTGTCATTTTTTTCTATAATTGAAAGTAGACCATTAATAGCACTCTTAAATATTCCTATTGAGTATAAATTACTAATCAGACAACTATATGGATCGTCATTTTTTAGCTTTTTTACTATATTTTCCATATTTTTATAAGCCTTTTCTGTTCTTCGTTTTTTCAATTTATTTCTTATGTTAGTTTCTGTAAAGAAACAAGCACATTTTATTTTTCTTCTTAATTATTCACAAATAAAATCTTCTAAAATACTACACTTAGTATACTACAATATTTTTATAAACCCTATTTTATTTTTTAATAGTTACCAAATAGCAGTTTATAGTTTTCGATTATTATGTAATAGTATTGCTATCACCTGTTCTTTCCATCCCTCCCATTTGAAAGGACTGAGCTCAGATAGTTTAATAATTGCTTTGTGGTTTTTTGAATCCCCCCAATTTGTCTCTTAAGGCGATTATTTTCCGGGCGAGAGGATCGCTTATTTGTAAGATTCTGGTAAGTTCTTCCTGAGATGCGGAGTTAATATTTATTGTTTTATCTTCCGGTTTTTGAAGAGCAGGGGAAATGGAATTATAAAAAAAAGAAAAGTAGACTTCGGTCTTGGCAAGGGAAATAAGAAAAAATTGGGAGATAAGAATTGTAGTTAGCAAAAGAATGGTAGTTAGTTTAATTTGTCTTCTATTTTGTGGCATTATTAGATTTCTCTTTTTTAATTATTTTTAATAGAGCATGCCGGTGAACATCTGTCCTGCTGAAAAAAGAGCTTTTATAATTACACCACGCAAGTTTAAATATATTATAGCAGAAATTTTAGTAAAAAAGAATGTTTTGAATTTCCATAGTTAATATTCGATAAATGTCTTGAAAATCCTGCTTTTTAAAAAATTAATGTCGTTAAACGAATAAGTGCTTTACGAAGTTGAGGCAGCTAAAACTTAAGTTCATAGGCTAAATAGGTAATAGTTTCCTTAAAGCCTAACCTTTGATATAAGCGAAAAGCGGCAGTGTTATCGACACGAACGGAAATCTCAATCTTTTTTATTTCACTTTTTTGAAAGCTATCCTCTATGGCTTTTTTCGTAAGTTTCGTTCCAATTTTTTTATTTTGTGCAGATTGCAATACATTTAAAAAACATATATCTGTAAATCCATCAGCTTTAAAATCTTCGTAGTATACATAACCCACCACCCGATCATCTAAAACTGCCATAATCAGGCTATGAAGGTCATTTAGGTTCTGCACTATATAATGGGCGTTGAAATAGGCTCCTTGAGGATGAATATTTAAAAAATCTAGGAAATCGGTATCCCGGTAGGGCCTAATCTCAACTGATCCATTGCTGGGAGCATTTATTTCAGATTTTTTTCTTTGCCATTCATGCCGTTTAAGCACCAGGGTTCGTTCAGCATTGTATTGTTCAAATCCATGTGATTTATAAAATCTTTTTAGAAGTTTATTTTTTGGTGTAAAGGCTACGCGAAGTTTAATATTTTTCCACAGCTTGTATTTTTCAAGAATTTTTTTAAAAAACGTTTCTGATATCTCTTCCCATTCATTTTCAATATCCGTTACATAAGGTCCAAACATTCGAATAGTATTAGGATCAGAAAAGATAACTCCAAAAAAACCTCGGATTTCTCCGGAATCGTCTTGGGCAACCTGGAAAAAAAATTGCGGTTGTTTATTCATATATTCTTTCAGCTGATTTTCAATTTCAGTGGTCGAATATCCAAGGTTACCAACCAAAGAGCGGTTATCACTTTGAAATGGCGAAATAAATTTTGCTATATCTTGTATTTTATGCTTATTGGCATTTACAATTAAGAATAGATATTTTCTTTTTATAATTCAAACCCCCCACAATTAACTTCATTTTTTTATGTTTATTAATTAAATAGTTACCGAAAAACCTTGATAAGTTCTTCCGAAGATGCGATATTGATATTTGTTAGAGTAGACAGGCGAGACGCCTGTCCTACATTGTTGGTGGAGATTGCTTCCCCTGCTTTCGCTGGAGCAGGCTTGTTACACTCCTCACAATGATAAATAATAGGGGACTTTGTTTTTATTTTTAAATTACTTTAATGCTTCAGTGACTTCTTTCTTAAAATCTTCTTTGTCAGACACGTAAGATTTTATAGCTTTTGCGTTCACAAAGCATCCCTCAATATTGCCCCTTTTTCTGACCTCCTCAGGCTCTTTCGATTTATCTATCCATCGAATAGAAATTCCTGGGGCAATCTCTTTTATTATTTGCTCAGCCTTTTTCAGAAAGAAATAGGAAAAAGGACAATGGGAAGGCCCATGAATGAGCAAGACTTTGCCTTTGTCCTCTTCTTGGGGAATATACTCAACCTCCTTTTCCTTAACAGGTTGATAGATAAAACCTTCTTCCAGAGGATAAAACAAAAAGTCAGGATCTTCTCCTACTTGCTTGAACCCCATTCTGCTGAAAAAGAGACGGGCAGAAAACCGGTCAGGTTTTTCGCCGGGAAAGGTTCTGGTCACGAGAGCTAATGCCGGTTTATTGCCAAACCAAGATTTAGGCTTTTTCATATCTGTAATTAGATTAGATAATAGTTGTGTGGCAATCCCTTTTCGACACTGGTCCTTTTCAGGAACATAGATGCAATAGATATAAATAACCCTCTCCGGGGGAACTGGTTTATACTGGATGAGCCCTAATGTAGCAGATCTTCTATAGGCTAGCTTGGCGAATGAACCCCATGTCTGAAGCATTTTTCTCGCCCATTTTCTTTTTTCTTTAATTCCAGTCATAAATAGGGGAAGGTCTATCTTTTCAGGGGGTATACAAATCTGACACAGGTCTTCAATATTTTCTTTGGTAATATCTCTTATTCTAAACTTATCCATTAACCTTCTCCCTTTTATATTCCTGATAAAATAGGATGTATCTCTATTTTAAAAAAATTATGTATATTTAATATTCTATAAAAGTTTAGGAAATCCTGCTTTTGGGGAAAAATTTTTATTTAATGGTCGTTGGTTTTTAGTTTTATTGGGTTCCCGCTTTCGAATGAAATATAGGAAGCGGAAATGAAAGAAGGAGTAATGGTCGGGATAGAAATATGGCGCGCGCTGCCTTAGATGAAGAGTTTCCGATTCACACTCTTTCGATTGTGTGACGGGTTCCTAGCTCCATCATAACCCACGTTTCCATAAGCCCCCCTACGATCCCGGACAGTCGGTTTTCCCGAATCCGGTTCTGACCTTGGGTCAATCACGCATTAGCCTTCCCAATATAACCACAAGCTTAAATGGTAGCACCCATATACCCCCATGGCTATTTAGTTTACTAAAGCGCTAGTCTTATTAAAGAATATTAATCAGGTTCAGAGCCCTGTTATCTTTTCTGACGCCTAAGTGCCCAGAGGTCCTTCGCCCTATAAGTTGTTAGCTTAATAAGGGGTATAATTAGCTTATACCTAAAGAAGGCATTGCCCTTCCTTCATCGCTACTATGACCTCATGCGCCAATCCCAAATCCTCCATGTCTATTTCGGTTTTCCCTAGAAGACAGGTCTTTGCTGGTTGTTGCTACCCCAGCTGGAATTAGGATCTTCCCGTCGTTATCTCTGAAAATCTTTACCCAGATGCCAGAACCCCTACCCCGGCTGCTTCCACAGTGCTTTTAACCGTTTCTTCCCGTAGAACATTGGCCTTCCCCAACAATCTAATGGGTCGGCGCTTAAGCATAATCCCTTCAACAGCTTCTGAAGGGGAGCGATTTCGGGGCTGCAGTATTCGTTAAAGCCTTCCAGCCTCCGGGTTTGCTTGCCATCCTGACTGTTCCGACATTATATTACTTTATATTAATATAAGCCGCGATGGCTTTTACATCCAGGCACACTATGGTTTGTTACCTCCCCATATTCCGGATATACTAATCATCCAAACCGGCTAATTGATGATAGGAGACTTTCACTCCATTAGATTCTCAGCCTTGACGGCTGCTCCAGATTGCCACGCCCTGGTAAACCAGGCCTCGCAATGACAGAAAGAGAGATAGGTTCCCGCGTGCGCGGGAATGACATGTGGGGGAGTGGGAATGACATAAAGGAAAGACGGGTCTGATGAATCTGACCCCTACGTTCCACCTCGCTGAAACCCTTGTATAATAAGGGTTTCAGCCCACATCCAAAATAAGCCATTTTAAGCTATCTTAGACGTCAATCTTAAAAATATGAACAATCACCTTAGGCACCCTCAAGAAACGCAGTTACGGCAATATTCGTTGAAAGCCTTATATTGCAAGGGTTTCAGACTCATAAAAATGCATATTTTGGCCCTTTTTACCTTATTTTCTCCATTTTTTGGAGCCACTATCAACATCCCATATAAGAAAAAAACGCAGAAACCCTTATGTTTACTACGTTTCAGAGCTTTGCCGTTTTTCCTCATAAAAACCGATAATGCTCTAATTCTATATATATTAATCTCCCTTGTTTATGCCATATTTTTCGCAATGATAGAGAAGATGGATTCCCGCGTGCGCGGGAATGACAAAGGGATTAAAACTAACAACATTTACTTACAAACAGTTGTTAAAGAGACGTTTGTTCTGATAACTCCTTTACTCAAACCCTTATAAAATAAGGCTTTCAGCCCACACCCGAAATAAGCCATTTTAAGCTATGTTATGAGCATATTTTAAAAACATGATAAATCACCTTAGGCACCCTCAAGAAACGCAGATATGACCACATTTCGCTAAAACCTTTATTTTGCAAGGCTTTCAAGCTCCTAAAAATAGCGTTTTTAGCCCTTTTTGTCTTATTTTCTTCATATTTTAGAAGAACTAACACTATCCCATATAACAAAAAAACGCAGAAACCCTTATTTCTACTGCGTTTTAAAGACTTACCATTTTTTCCTATAAAACTGATAATCCTCTAATTCTATCTATATTTATCTCCCATGTTTATGCTGTATTTTGGCAATAACAGAGAAGATAGATTCCCGCCTGCGCGGGAATGACATATGGGAAAGCGAGAATGACAGAGGGGAAAGTGTGTAAAATCTGTAGAAAAAGGCCTTCTTGAAACCCTTGTAAAATAAGGGTTTCAGAAAGAAAACCACTATAAGTGCCCTTAAACGCATAATTTTTAAAAATAGGTACTTTACCCCTCAAAAATGGCACTTTTTTGCCTAAAATTTCACTCTTTTAAAATCTAAAAGTGGCTATTTATAAGGGTTCCATGATTTGGGGGAGGTAAAAATAGGCTAAAAATGGGGGTCGTAATTGCCAATTTTTCGAAAATTGAGGCCCGTTTAAAGGCACTCTACGTGTGTTTTTAGGGTATCCCTGAAGGGGTCAAAAAATGGGGACAGACTTTACTTTTTATTTGGCATTAAATGAGGGAAGATAAAAAGAAGACTGTCCCCATTTTTTACTAAAAGCCTTGTAAATAAAGGGTTTCAAAGGAGGGTAAATAAGAACAGAGAATCGTTATCTGTTCCTTATTAAATGAACTAAGTGGTATTTTTAACTTCCTTTTTTGGGGAAATAGGATGTGTCTCTGTTTATTTCAAAATCTCTTTTAGTTTTTCATCGGTATCTTCTATTTATACTTTTTCTCTTATTTCTCAATAACTTCCCAATGACCGCCTTTGTCAGGGCCGATGCGCTTAATTCTGCCTTCTTTTTTGAGTTTTGCTATAGTTCTTTCTATGGTTCTTGAAGAACGGTTAACGATATAAGCCAACTCGTTCGCAGATATTTCAGGATTATCTTTTATTAACCACAAAATTTTCTCCGACATTTTCTCCGACGGA
>NMQN01000460.1 GCA_003575245.1 Candidatus Atribacteria bacterium 1244-E10-H5-B2
TTTCCAATACTGTTTTATTATTCTCTGAAGGTAAATCACCAATCCCATCAGTAACCAAAAGAACAATCTTTGATTCAGTCTTAATAGCTAATGATTTTATAATTTCTTCATTCACCATATTTTTTTCTCCTTGCATAACTTTTCGTTGTTTTTATTTATTTTTTAATCTTTCTTTCAGTGAAGTATTTCTATGAAATGTTTTATTATTTTTGATGGCAATCCATAAAGCCTTTTTTGTCCCGACTAATATCACCATTTCTTTTGCCCGAGTAATTCCAGTATATAATAAATTTCTTTGAAGGAGCAAATAATGTTGAGTCATTACCGGGATAATAACTATTCGATATTCACTCCCCTGACTTTTATGAACAGTAATAGCATAGGCTAATACCAACTCACCTAATTCAGAAAAATCATAACGAACTTTTTTACCGTAAAAATTTACCTCTAAAATATGCTCCTCGGCATCTATATTTTTAACCCTCCCTATGTCTCCATTAAAGACCTCTTTATCATAATTATTTTTAATTTGCATAACCTTATCATTCACCCTAAAAGAGTGATTTCCATATTTAATCTGTTTCCCTTTAGAATTTAATGCCTCTCTCAGACTGTAATTTAAATTATCTGCACCCACTTCCCCTTTATACATAGGAGAAAGGACCTGGATGTCACCTACCGGGTCTATTTTATATTTTGAGGGAAGGCGGACAGTGCATAAGTTAATTATTTTTTGAGCGGCAACCTGCGGGTCCTCTTCTTCTATAAAATAAAAATCTCTTTCTCTCTCTCCTTTAATGACAGGATATTTTCCCTCATTAACTCGATGAGCATTTACAATGATTAAACTCCTTTGGTCCTGTCTAAATATCCTGGTTAATCTCACCACCGGAATAGTTTCAGAATCGATAATATCTTTTAAGATATTTCCCGGACCTACAGAAGGCAGCTGATCCACATCACCAATTAAAATTAAAATGGTACCGGAAGAAACCGCTTTTAAAAGGCTGTTCATTAACAGGATATCTATCATGGAAACCTCGTCCAAAATTATTACATCAGTTTTAATGGGATTTTCAGAATTTTTAATAAAAGTTCCTCTCTTAGGACTGTACTCTAATAACCGATGAATAGTTTTAGCCTTTCTGCCGGTAGTCTCATTTATTTTTTTCGCTGCTCTGCCTGTAGGTGCTGCTAAGACTATTTTTAACTTTAGTTCCTCAAAAAGTTCAATTAATCCCAAAGTGGTAGTAGTTTTACCTGTTCCCGGACCACCGGTTAACACTAATACCCGATTCAGGAGAACTTTATTAATGGCATCTTTTTGTTCTTCAGCAAAAGAAAAACAGTACTTTTTTTCCAAATATTTTATCTTCTTTTGTATATCTATATTGATCAGCTGTTGAGGAAACTTTAATAATTCAATCAATTTTTTGCTCACCCCTAATTCGGCAAAATAATAAAGAGGCAACCATACTCTATCTTCTTCTACTATAATCTCGCGGTTATTTCTTAAAATACTTAAAGCTTCCTCAAATAATGATTCTTCAACCTCTAATAGTTCACTTCCCCTCTTAATTATCTCATCGTTGAGAGCATAACAATGACCCTGATTAGCCAATTCGTTTAAAATATATTTAATCCCTGCTTTTATTCTTGCCGGAGAGGTAGCCTCTATACCCAAATTTTGCGCAATCCTATCCGCAATTTTAAACCCAATTCCAAAAACATCATCTACCAATCTGTAGGGATTTTCCTTTAGTTTTTCAA
>NMQN01000588.1 GCA_003575245.1 Candidatus Atribacteria bacterium 1244-E10-H5-B2
AATATTAAAATACTTTGTATAAATGATGCAATAAAAGTTATTACCGGAATAAGAAATAATATATGTTCATAAAATATTTTTTCTTTTAAAATTCCACAGATAAAACCTATCACCGTCTTTGCCAAAGCATTTATTCCTAAGAGGCCGATAGAAAAGATATCCTGTAAAAGACCGGAGACAAATCCGGAGATAGTCCCTTCTTTTCCTCCCTTCAACAAGGAAAAAACTACTACTACTATCAATATTAAATCAGGTTTTACTCCTAAAATGGTAACTGTATTAATAAGAGTAAGTTGAATTACTAAGGCAACTACAATTATTGCACCTTTAAGCAAAATCTTCATCAGCTATCTCCTTATTTAATTGATTAATCAGAAAGACGGATCGTGATATAAAATAAAGGGTGATGCTTGTCTAAGATATATTGAGGGGGATTTAATTATTTTAACATTCAGTACTTTAAGAATAAGCAAATAGAGCGATCGGCAATATTATAATTCTATTATCTGTCACCATTAAGATAGTGCGTTAATACTAAAATACTAAATTAATTAATATTTTATTTTTTATTTTTGTATTTTTAATAGCCGTTTCAGTTAATTATCATTTACTTATTAAACATTATCTATTATCGATTATTAATCTACTTCTTTTAGAGAATAAACTATTTTCCCTAAAATCACCAGCCAGATAAAGTAAAAAAGAGCAAAAATTCGGAAAACCCTATTCGGCTGCTTAATCGATCTATAAATCCATTCCATCCCGTGTCTTTGCATCCATAATGGTGCCCGCGGTATCCTACCGGAAAGGACATCAAAGCTTCCGCCTACCCCCATACAGACCGGAACATTTAATTTATCTAAATTTTTACTAATCCACATTTCTTGTTTGGGCACACCCATTCCCACCAGCAATATATCTGGCCTTTTTTCTTTAATCTCCTCAGTAATCTCTTCTTCCTCTTTATTCTTATCGTTATTACCACTTTTAACATTTTCGCAATTTTGAGAATCTTCACACCCAAAATAGCCATGATGAGTTCCGGCTATCTTTATCCCCGGATATTTCTTGGTTAAATTTAAGGCAGCCTCGCTGGCCACTCCAGGATAAGAGCCTAATAAATATAGGGAATACCCCTTCTTGGTAGCCAATCGGCATATGTTATGTATTATGTCTATGCCGGTTACCCTTTCAGGTAAGGGATAATTTAGAGTTGTGGCAGCCCATAAAATACCTGCCCCATCAGGGGTAACTAAATCTGCAGATTCTAATATAGCGTGATATTCAGGGTCTTTCTTTGCTAGCAATACAGCCAAAGTATCCGGAGTAACTATCTGATGAGCTTTTTTAGAAACTACAAATTCCTCTATTTTTTGAATAGTTTCCTGATTATCTACCTGGTCGATGCCCACCTTAAAGAGTTTTATGCGGCTGGTCAAAATATCCCTTCCGATAATCAATTCCTCTGACCGAACCTTATTCTTCAGTAATTCAAAAACCACCCAGCCAAAAGCAGTCAGGATTAACAGTAGATAGAAATTCTGGTATATAGAAATAATAAAAGCTGATAAACTTAAGTAGAGAGAGACCCCAATAATAGTTAAATTTGCTCCTTGAGCCGAAAATCCATAAGATTGCAGTTTCTGGCGTAATCTGCTCCTGCTCCCGCTCTCCGAAAATAATGGAAATTTCCCTATACTCGGGCCTGGGCTTTCCTGACGGGCATAATTAGCCACAATAGAATAAGAGCTGTCTATGATCTATCGC
>NMQN01000120.1 GCA_003575245.1 Candidatus Atribacteria bacterium 1244-E10-H5-B2
TCCTCAAGCTCTTAATTTATTATAGCACATATAGGAAAAAAAACAATAAGGGCTCGGCTCCGGTTAAGAAGTCAGGCCTTTTTTATTAGGAGGCAAAGGAAAAAAATGATAATCAATCCAATTAAGAAGAGGAGAGAGGAGGAAGGGTTAACCCAGGTGGACTTGGCTATTCTGATGGGAGTCTCCCAGGTTCACATTTCCCAATTTGAGACTGGTGGACTCATCCCTTCTGGGATCCAGACTAAAAAGATTACCGAGATTCTGGGTATCAGTCCGGAAACTTTAGATAAAGAGTTGCACCAGTTCTATGAGGCCAGGAAGAAGGAGTTAGAAAAGAAGATAAAGAAAAACTAAATAATAATAGGAGGTGATTTATGAGTGAATGTTAATAAGAAATTCATAGATATCAAAGGAAAGGGGGATTAGATATAAGAAAGAATTTCAAATTTTTGGAGAGAGTTAAGTAAAAAGATTTTAAAAGGAGATTACTTTAAATGAAAAAACTAATTTTTTTAATAATGGTAATGGTAATGATTATGGTGTTTATTAGTCCTGCCTTGGCCCAAGGAGCGGTTAAAATTGCTTTTATTGGCCCTATTACTGGGACTGCAGCAGATATGGGACTGGGAGGTCGCAACTCATTCTTATTAGCTGTCAGAGAAGCCAACGAATCGGAGCTATTTCCATTTAAGATTGAGACTATGGTATTAGATGATGGCGGCGATCCTGCAGTAGCTTTAACTGCTGCTATGAAGGCTGTTGCCGATAATAATGTTGTAGCTATAGTAGCCCACTGGAATAGTGCCTGTGCACTTGCGACTGTTCATACATACCACAAGGCTGGTATTCCGACGGTTATTTGGGGAGCGATTCACCCGGATATTACATATGGGAATGACTATAGAGAGATAACCCGAGTTTGCCAAGTTGCCAAAGTTCAGGACTATTTCCTGGTTCGTTTTCTCATAGATCTTGGTTATAAAAGCTATAGTGTAATACACGATAAAACATCTTATGGCGAAGCCCATGCTAATTCTTTCATCGAAGCCGTAAATGAATTTGGTGGCCAGATCCTATCTCGAGACGGTACAACTGAAGGAGAACGTGACTTTTCGCCAGTCCTCACAATGATTAGACCCAGGAATCCTGAGGTGGTATTCTATGCTGGGTATCATACAGAAGCTGCTTTCATTAAAATGCAAATGAAAGAACTGGATATGGACCAACTCCTCGTCGGTATAACAGGTATGTCTGCTGAAACCTTCAATGAGCTTGCTGGAGAATACGCAGAAGGATCCATGCATGCTAGAGAGGGAATTCCCTTGGCTGAGCTTCCTGGTGGACGTAAATTTGTTGCTGCATATGAAGATGCTAACTTTGCTGAACCTTACGAAGCTTATGGTCCGTTTGCCTATGAAGCAACCAACGTAGTCCTCACTGCCCTTAAAAAAGTAGGTGCGGATCGTGGAAAACTAATTGATGAAATTGCTGTAACTAAGGATTTTGACCTTATCTTTGGAGGGTGGTCATTTGATGAACACGGTCAAACTGACCTCGAATTGTACCGGGCATATGTAAGTCAGGATGGAAAATGGGTTGTCTGGGAGGAGTCGGAATATGCGACTGGCAAGCGACTACTCCCAGTCATCGGACATGTGAAGCCATAAACATTTTTTCTTGGGATTAGGGAGCGACTCAATGCGGAAGTTTATTAGTCCAGTCGGTTTCTCCCTAATCCTTACTTTAAGAAATCGGAGGAGGTGAAGACTTTGTTAAATATTGCTTTGCAACAAATATGGAATGCGATAATGCTCGGGACAATTTACTCACTTGTTGCGATAGGATTTACGCTTTTCTTTGGGGTACTGAACCTGATTAATTTTGCTTATGCCGAGGTTGTTATGGTGGGAGCTTTCGGTGGTCTTGTGGCTATTACCGCACTAACAGCTATCAAGATGGACGGGAGTACAATAATTTTTATATTGCCCTTGATTTTAATATTTAGTGCTATAATTAGTGTTGCCGTAGGATTAGCAACCGAACGGATTGCAGTTAGACCGCTCAGAAGTTCACCACCCTTGATGGCTCTCTTATCTACTATAGGGGTATCGATCTTTTTACGTGAGGCTGTTAGAGTATTTTACCCCCGAGGAGCCAGTCCTCATCCCTTCCCAAGGTTATTATCCCATGGAGGGATTCAGATAGGACTATTGAATATCTCCTATACAGACTTATTTATTGTAGTTGTAGGAGGTTTAATGTTTTTAGTTTTGAATACTTTCATAAGTAAAACCAGAATGGGTAGATCCATCCGGGCTACTGCACAGAACAGAGAAGGGGCACTGATGATGGGAGTAGACATCGAAGTAATGTATATTGCTACCTTTGTAATCGGCTCCCTTCTAGGAGCTGTGGGAGGAACCCTTTTTGGCATGTTCTATCATATTATTAGGTTTGACATCGGCATAATACTGGGGGTTAAAGGATTCGCCTGTTCAGTAATTGGTGGATTCGGAAACATCTACGGTGCGATTTTAGGCTCATTCTTGATCGGCGCACTGGAGGTGTTTGCTGCAGGATATGTTCCCCGTGGAGCCGAATATAAAGACATTGTAGCTTTTGCCGTTGTTATCCTATTTTTAGTCTTTCGACCGTCGGGGATATTGGGTGAACCAGTTTATGAAAAAGTCTAGTTTAGAAAGGAGTGGATAAAGCTTTGATTATAAAACGGAATTCGATAACAGAAGGCATTTATGTGTTACTTTTTCAGGCAGTGATAGTAACCTTAGTTATCGCAATCCAGGTTATAAACAATATTCTGATCTTATTGGGTATCGTAATTGCAGTTGTGGCTATCTATTACCTTATCTTAAAAAAAGAGGGAAATGCAGACTGGATAAAAGGATTATTAAATAGGCAAAAAACATTGGTCTTGGTTGGTTTTTTGATAGTTGCATTATTATATCCTTTCATCCATATCAATAATTGTTACTGGATCTTCATTGGAACTTTGGTATGGATTAATGTTATTATGACACTAGGATTAAATTATCAAGTCGGTAGCACAGACATGGTCAACTTAGGTTACGCTGCTTTTTATGCAGTTGGAGCTTATACATCAGCTCTGTTGGTTATTAGATTTGGTATATCTTTTTGGTTAGCCCTAGTTACCGCAGGAATATTCGCTGCCATATTTGGTTTAGTGCTTGGTCTTCCCACCTTAAAAACAAAAAGTTATTACCTCTCGCTGGTGACCATAGCATTTGGATTCTCAGTTCGACTTTTGCTCAGGAACATGTATTGGACAGGGGGACCCGATGGGATTATGGGTATTCCTCCCCCCACAATATTTTCCTTCTCCTTTTTTAGTAGTGTAGAGTTATTTGGTATTCGCTTGCCGAGTGAGATAAATTTTTATTACCTGGCGTTAGTTTTTGCTCTAGTTGCTATCTTATGTGCGAGTATACTTCGGAATTCGCATTTTGGACTGGTATTAAATGCAATCAGGGATAATGAGATTGCTGCCCGTTGCTCCGGTATTAAGACATGGCTATACAAGCTTCTTGCTTTTATCATCGGAGCATTTTGGGGTGGAATAGCTGGATCAATTTATGCCCATACTGCCGGATATATAAACCCCCAAAACTTTAGTTTCGCTGTATCTATTACTTTGGTTTGTATGGTAATCCTTGGGGGTATGGATAATGTAGCTGGAGTTATTTTAGGGACATTAATGCTTACCATTCTTCCCGAAAAGTTTAGGGCTTTTGCCGATTATCGTATGCTGATGTTCGGAGCAATTATTGTAATCGTGTTGATTTATTCTCCGAAAGGAATATTACCTGCACAGCCCAGGGTCTATGGAGCTCTACTCCAGAAGCTGATAAATAAAAAAGTGAGGAGTGCTAAATAATGAATATTTTAGAGTTGCAAGAAGTTACGATGAGATTTGGCGGTCTAGTCGCAGTAGACAACGTAACCTTTCAAGTGCCTCAAGGGAATATCTTTGGTATTATTGGACCGAACGGATCGGGAAAAACAACGTTGTTCAATGTAATTACCGGGATTTACCGTGCAACTGCGGGACAGATAAAGTTGTTTGGGGAAAATATTGTCGGACTTGAACCAGAAAATATCAACGCCAAGGGCATTTCCCGTACTTTTCAAAACCCCCGCCTGTTTAATGAATTGAGTATTATTGATAATCTGCTTGTGGGTATGCATCCAGAAAGGGAAAAATCTATTTTTGCTGATTTGCTGGGTGGAAAAATCGCCAAGCAGAGACTGAAAAAAAATATCGACGAAGTTTTGGATCTTTTAAGTATTCTAGACAAAGACCTTGTAACTAAGGTAACTGGATTAATTAAAGACTTAAATCCAATCCAGAACCGTAGAGTAGAAATTATAAGAGCTTTGGCTTCTCATCCCAAGCTGGTACTGTTAGACGAGCCCTCTGCAGGGATGAATCCGGATGAAACAGATCAACTAATGGAAGATATTGCCCATATTCGGGAACAGAAGAAAGGGATTACTATTGTAATCATCGAGCACGATATGCGTGTTATAAAGAACGTTACTAAGAATGTCGTTGCCCTTAACTTCGGTAAGAAGATAGCCGAAGGAACATTTGTCGATTTGGCAAAGAATTTTGAAGTTAGAGAAGCATACCTGGGGAAGGAGGCGGTTTAGATGATTGAAGTTACTAAGGTTAGTAGTGGTTACGGTAAGATGCAGGTCTTACGTGAAGTCTCTCTACACGTAAATAAAGGAGAGATCGTCTGCCTTTTAGGAAGCAATGGAGCAGGAAAAACCACTACTCTTAAAACAATCCTAGGTATGGTCGAAGCATCTTCCGGATCGATAAAGCTTTTTGGTGAAGATGTTACAAGGATGAAGACAGCAGAAATCATAAAGAAAGGTGTTGGTATTGCCCCCGAAGGTCGGGGATTATTCCCCAAAATGACTGTCTTGGAGAACCTGCAAATGGGGGCTATTTTTGAAAAGGATGAAAAGATAATCGAGGATAGAATAAAACATGCCTTCCAACTTTTTCCTCGATTAGAGGAGAGAAAAAAGCAGGTTGCGGGGACTTTAAGTGGAGGAGAACAAGGCATGCTGTCTATCGGTAGAGCTTTAATGAGTGAACCAAAATTTCTAATCCTTGATGAGCCTTCATTGGGCCTTGCTCCAATCCTTATTGAGATAGTCTTTAATGCTATCAAGCTCGTCAGTAAAGAATTGATGACAACTATTTTACTCAGTGAACAACATGCAATGAAAGCCCTTAACGTTGCAGATAGGGGATATGTGTTAGAAAAGGGACAGATTATCTTTGAGGGAACATCAGAGGAACTGGCTAACAGTGAAGTTATTAAGAGTGCATACATGCGTTGATTATCGTAAAAAAAATAAAAGAAGGAGGTAATAAAGGTATGTTAACTAAATCTTTAAAAAGTCGCGATTTCATATCGCTTAGGGATTTTTCAAAGCAGGAGATTATAACTATATTAGAAACAGCTTTAGCTCTTAAGACAGATTTGGCTATGGGTAGAAAACATAAATTATTAGACGCAAAAACATTGTTTATGTTTTTCTTTAACGCATCCACACGTACCCGCAATAGTTTTGAAAGTGGAATATTTCAATTAGGGGGACATGGTAATTTTTTGCAGCCCAGTGCAACGCGTTTACCTACTCTCGAAGGAGAAGATGTACCCTACAAAACAGAAAGGATAGCGGATGTGGCAAGGGCTTTAAATGGGATGGGAGATGCTATTGCCATTCGGATTCTCGGAGATGCAGTTAATTGGAACTATGACAAAGGATTAAGAGTAATAAAAGAATTTGCCAAATGGGCTACAATTCCGGTTATTAACATGGAAGATAATATTTATCATCCTTGCCAAGGAATGGCAGATGTAATGACTATGTGGGAATTATTTGGTCGTGATCTACGTGGATTAAAACTAGGCGTAACTTGGACTTATTCAGGAAGTACCAAAAAACCGATTGCCCCACATCATGATGTTATGTATGCAGCTAGCTTTTTTGGGGCAAATATTATATATGCTAAACCGCCTGAACTGAGAATAGATCCAGAAATAGAAAAAGCTATAAAAGAAAACGTAGAAGCTAATGGAGGCACTTATCAAACTTCCGATAATATTGAGGATGCGTTTGTTGATGCTGATATCGTTTATGGCAAAAATCATGTATGCCTTGATTTATTGCCTCCTTTTCAAAAGGAGCCAAAATTTGATGAAATGGCTAAGTTATTCGATAAATATAAAGATTGGATTGTGAATGAGGAATATATGAAATTAGCAAAAAGCCAATCAAAATATATGCATTGTTTGCCTTGCGAAAGAGGAATGGAAGTAACTGATGGGGTTATGGATGGGCCACAAGCAGCTGTTTGGATGGAAGCTGAAAACAGACTACATGCCCAGAAGGCCATCATGGCTTTAACTATGTAACTTTATAGTAATTTTAGGTATTACTTACCCCTTCACAAATGAGATTTTTTTGTGGATCAGAATAAAGAGAAGAGTATCAAGAACGAGTGGAGAAGATATCTAATGCATTTAAGTAGAGATCAATTAAACTTCTATAAGATTGAACCCCGGCAATCCGGATTCTCTTTATCTTTTGGTCCAGATTGCCGTTCCCCCTGCCTCCTTCTCTTTAATAACCTTTTATCTGGGGGGGCAGGGTGATTAAAAATCAAGGACGGTGGTGCTTATGATTATCTTCTCTAAATAAAGCAGGGGGTAAACTGCCTATGAGCATAATCCGCTAAGGTT
>NMQN01000449.1 GCA_003575245.1 Candidatus Atribacteria bacterium 1244-E10-H5-B2
TGAGACCTGACCCCATTATTTACACTTCAAAAAAGATATGAGAGAGCTCCTTGTGCTCAATGCACTCAATCCGGTTGTAAAAATTAAGTAGGACCACAGCTTGGGGTGATCTGGCCTTATATGTTAGCTTTTGCCGCTGAACTTGTCATTTCTTAACAAATAGCCATCGCTAACTTCTTTCCAGAACATCAGCCTTTTTCTTCGCATTCTAAGAAAACGGAACGGATATGTAATCCTTCCATCAGGGTTAGACGTTGGCTTGTTCTGAATATGCATATGTAAATGTGGATGAGTGCTGTAACCTGAATTACCAATATGACCTATAAGGGTACCTGTTTTCACAAACTGACCTTCCTCAACAGTTATGCTTCCCTTCTTAAGATGACCGAAGTAGACGTATTTCTCATTTCCGATATCAATGATGATATAGTTGCCACCGGGATTATCCCTATCCATGTTCCCAATGAGATCGCTTTGTATACTATCCACAATTTGAGTTACCTGTCCATCCGCAGGTGCATAAATAGGTTCATTATAAGAATAAAAGTCTGTAACAACTTCCTCACTGCCTTTGTATAGTCGACCATCTGGCCCAAGCTTTAAAATGTCTATAGCGTATCGATTGGTTAAATGTCCATTCGTGATCTCGCTGGCGCCAGCTTGCCCCGCTAACCACATCCCTCGCACAGGTAGCTCAAGTAACACGCAATTTGATTCTGCCGGGTAAGGCAGTGACTTGGGAATAAGCGGAAGCAAATATGCAGCAATAGCGACGCATAAAAGGACCGTAAAAAAAAATGTTATACGCCTAAATTTGGAACCCTTGAGTAGTTTTTCTGAAATTGATAAACACAGAAAAATCTCTAAAAAAGCCCAAGTAATGAAAATGATGCAAAAAAGTGTCTTTGCATAGACTCTAATCACTGCCGAAGGTATCGTGACAATGAATATAAAATAAATGATACTGGGAGCCATGAGAAATAATGATATGGCCATTGTTAGTTTGCCCACTCTGTTCAATATTCCGACTTCTTTTTTCCAAATAGGTAATCTAGCATTCTTCTTAAAGTAAATATTCCGGATTCGAAATATAATTACTGTAAGAAATACTGCGCTAAGCACTAAGAACAAAATAGTTAAGATTATTTCAAATTGTCTAAACATGATTTTCTCAGTTTTTATATATTATTCATTGCTGTCGATTTACTTATGCGGCATAACGTTCCGCGAATAACCGAAGTTGCCGGAACGTAGTGTTTGGATCTATTATATTACACAGGACACAAACCTGCAAGAATAATTTCCTGGCAACGTGGGCGAAGCGGAGCGAAGCCGGCTATTCGCTGTTATAGGCAACACCGCATATTTATAGATTAATTAATTTAATTGAAACTTTCATTTCAAATATTTACCTTTATTGTCTCCTAATATTATACTGTGTGCAAATACCCAGATAATAGATAATAAGATACACATCCATTCCCAAATCACTGGTATATTCCTATTAACCATACCTTTTTCATATAAAATCATTAATATCGCAAAAACAAGAAATATTATAACCATAGAAATACTTAAAATTGGTAATAGCCTTGGTATACTTTTCAATGTCCATTCTCTGATAAAAATTATTAATTGTAAACAGACAACTCCTAAAAAGTATAATCCAATTCCCATTTTATGAATCCCTGGAGCTACACTGAATGGAGTTGCAGTCATTAATATAGTACCAAAAGTGGATATAAATCCTATAAATAATGTTGT
>NMQN01000847.1 GCA_003575245.1 Candidatus Atribacteria bacterium 1244-E10-H5-B2
AATGAAATTTCAAAAGATAATATATTAATTAAAGAGTCCTTAAATTTATTTGAAGGAACAATTACTGAGGAAAAATAGAGTATTTTAGAGAAAGGAGGAAACAAGAAAAGCAATGGATATGAAATTTCTTATGAAACAAGCGCAAGTTATGCAGAAAAAGATGGAAGAGATGAAAAAAGAATTGGCTCAAAAGGAGGTTAAAGTTTCTTCTGGTGGAGGGATGATTGAGATTGTAGTAAATGGCCAACAGGAAATTAAAGAAATAAAAATAGAACCAGATGTAATAGATGTAAATGAAAAAGAGATGTTAGAGGACTTAATTTTGGCAGCAGTCAATGAATCAATACGTCAGTCGAAAGAGTTGGCTGCTCAGGAAATGAGTAAATTAACCGGGGGTATGAATGTTCCTGGATTATTTTAAGAGGAGGTAAAGGTGTCCTTTAGATATACTAAGCCTTTTGCTAGATTAATTGATGAATTTTCAAAAATGCCGGGTATAGGCCCCAAAACAGCCCAGAGATTAGCTTTTTATATTTTAAAGAATTCTTCGGAAAGTGTTGCAAATTTAGCTAAGACAATATTAGAGGCCAAACAAAAAGTTAAACATTGTGCAATTTGTGGTAATATAACCGATCAAGAGATATGTGAAATTTGCCAGAACATTAATAGAGATAAGTCTATTATATGTGTCGTAGAGAGGGTAAGGGATTTGATCGCCATAGAAAATACAGGGGAATATAAAGGTTTATATCATGTTTTGGAAGGAGTAATCTCCCCTTTGGACGGAGTAGAGCCAGAGAATTTAAAGATTAATAGTTTATTAAAAAGGCTAAAGAATGAAAAGATAAAAGAGACAATATTGGCTACCAATCCTAATATTGAAGGAGAAGTTACCGCCTCTTATATTACCAAATTGATTGAACCTTTAAATATAAAAGTAACCCGTATTGCTTATGGTGTGCCTATAGGGGGAAGCTTGGAATTTGCTGATGAGGTGACTTTAACTCAAGCCTTAATAGGAAGGCAAGAAATTAAATAATTAAGTAAGTACAGAAATATATCAGAATGAATAAAAATCTTTTTCTGATTTTGTGAGTTATATTTATAGTTAGTTGGCAAGTTGATGGGCCTATTTACCAGTTTAAATTGCTATTTAGCCAATTAGCCAGACTATTGTAAAATTAAGAATCTAGTTCTTTGTGCGATATGATATGATACGATATAGACAAAATGTTAGTGTAAACTTTAGCGGGGTACTTTAAGAAAGAAAAGAATAGTTATCGCTTCTGTTTTTCCAATCTTTTTTCGTTCTTTTTCTTCACGCGATACTCTATACGCAATACGCGATACGAATATAATGTTTAAATAAATAATTTTATAAATTTCAAATTTTCTAATAAAATAATAATATAAACCTATTTAAAAAAATAATTTTAAAAAATGGAGTTACAATATAATGAACAAAAAAAAAGTTACTATTGACGGGAATACTGCAGCTGCCCATACAGCATATCACCTAAATGAAGTTGCAACCATATATCCGATTACCCCTTCTTCGCCTATGGGTGAATTTGCTGATCTTTGGGCTGCTGAGGGAAAACCGAATATCTGGGGGACGGTTCCTCAAGTGACTGAAATGCAGAGCGAAGGAGGTGCTTCAGGAGCTGTTCACGGATCCTTGCAAAGAGGAGGTCTTACTACAACTTTTACCGCCTCTCAAGGGCTTTTATTAATGATTCCTAACATGTTTAAGATTGCCGGCGAATTGACATCTACTGTGTTTAATGTTGCTGCTCGTTCGGTGGCCTGTCAGGCACTTTCCATATTTGGAGATCATAGTGATGTAATGGCAACCAGAGCAACCGGTTTTGCTTTACTTGCTTCTAACTCAATTCAGGAAGCCATGGATTTTCCTTTAATTGCTCAAGCAGCAACTTTAGAATCTCGAGTACCATTTCTTCACTTTTTCGATGGTTTTCGTACTTCACATGAGATTTCAAAAGTTGAGCTTTTAACCCCGGAAGATATGAGATCTTTAATTGATGATGATTTGGTAAGGGCTCATAGAAAAAGAGCACTTTCTCCTGATAACCCGGTTATTAGAGGGACAGCTCAAAATCCGGATGTATTCTTCCAGGCAAGAGAAACAGTCAATCCTTATTATCTTGATTGTCCGGATATTGTACAAAAGGTTATGGAAAAATTCGAGAAGGTTGTGGGGAGAAAATACGAACTGTTTCAATATTTTGGAGCCCCGGATGCTGAAAGGATTATTATATTAATGTGTTCAGGAGCTGAAACAGCGGAAGAAACAGTAGAGTATTTGATAAAAAAAGGAGAAAAGGTTGGTTTGATAAAAGTTCGTCTTTACCGGCCATTCTCCATTAAGCATTTCATCAGTTCTCTGCCTAAAACTGTAAAGACTATAGCTGCTTTGGACCGTACTAAAGTACCTGGAAGCATTGGAGAACCATTGTATACTGATATAGTAACAGCAATACAGGAAGGGATATCTGAAGGAATAGCTTCCTTCAAAAAGACTCCTAAAATAATTGGAGGGAGATATGGACTTTCTTCTAAAGAATTTACTCCCGCTATGGTAAAAGGAATATTTGAGGAGATGAAAAAAGAAGTTCCTAAGAATCATTTTACTATAGGGATAAATGATGATATAACACATACCAGCATTTCTTATGATTCTGATTTTTCCATAGAACCTGCTGATAGAACTCGGGCAGTCTTTTATGGTCTTGGTTCAGATGGAACTGTGGGAGCTAACAAAAATTCTATAAAGATTATAGGTGAAGAGACCGATAATTATGCTCAAGGTTATTTTGTTTATGATTCTCGAAAAGCCGGTTCTCTTACCATTTCTCATCTAAGGTTTGGCCCAACTCCCATTCATTCTACTTATTTAGTCAACCGCGCAAATTTTGTAGCCTGTCATCAGTTCTCTTTCTTAGAACGTTATGATGTATTAAAAACTTCTCATCCGGGGGCAGTATTTCTGTTGAACAGTCCTTATTCTGCCGATGAAGTATGGGATCATCTGCCTTACTCAATTCAAGAAACCATTATCGAGAAAAAATTACGTTTTTATGTAATTGACGCTTATAAAATTGCTAAAGAGGTAGGCTTGGGAGCAAGAATTAACACCATAATGCAGGTATGTTTCTTCTCTCTTAGTAAAGTTATTCCTATTGAAAAGGCAACTAAGGCTATAAAGCGATTTATCAAGAAAACTTATGGTAAAAAAGGGGAAAAGATAGTAAATACCAATTTTGCTGCCGTAGACAATACTCTTGCGAACCTTCACGAAGTAAAGATTCCGAGTAAAGCTAATAGTAAGTTACCGAAACATCTTTCTGTTCCGGTAGAAGCGCCTGAATTTGTGCAAAAAGTAACCGCAAAGATAATTGCTGGAGAAGGAGATGATTTACCGGTTAGTGTCTTTTCTCCTGATGGAACTTTTCCCAGCGGCACTACCCAATGGGAAAAAAGAAATATTGCTCAAGAAATTCCTGCCTGGGATCCTGATACCTGCATTCAGTGTGGAAAATGTGTTATGACATGCCCTCATGCAGTTATCAGGGCTAAAGTTTATGATTCAAAATTACTTTCTTCCGCACCGGATAATTTTAAATTTGCAGAGGTAAAAAATCCACAGTTTAAAGGTATGAAATATACTATCCAGATTTCCCCTGAAGATTGTACTAGTTGTAGCCTTTGTGTGGTGAACTGCCCGGCAAAAAATAAAGCTAATCCTAAATTGAAAGCCTTAAATATGGTTTCTCAACCTCCTGTTAGAGAACAGGAATCCAAAAATTGGAAATTTTTCTTGGGAATTCCCGAAGTTGATCGAAAAGAGTTAAAACTTAGCGCAGTTAGAAATGTTCAGTTCTTACAACCTCTTTTCGAATTCTCCGGTGCTTGTGCTGGCTGTGGAGAAACTCCGTATGTAAAACTGTTAAGTCAGCTATTTGGGGATCGAGCTGTTATAGCTAATGCTACCGGGTGTTCTTCTATCTACGGGGGCAATTTACCTACTACCCCTTGGACCTTTAACAAAGAAGGTAAGGGCCCAGCTTGGTCTAATTCTCTCTTCGAAGATAATGCTGAATTTGGATTTGGGATGAAACTGGCTATAGATAAACAGCTTGAATATGCCTTAGAATTATTGTACAGGCTTTCTTCTGATATAGGGAAGGATTTAGTTGGTGAAATTAAAAAAGCCGATCAGTCTACCGAAGAGGGACTATACAAACAGAGAGAAAGAGTAAAAATATTAGAAAAGAAATTGAAAAAAATGGACAAAGTAGAAGCAAAAGACTTGCTTAGTTTGATAGATGTTCTTACTAAAAAGAGTGTATGGATTTTAGGAGGAGATGGATGGGCTTATGATATCGGTTATGGAGGATTGGATCATGTTATTGCCCAGAGGCGTAATGTCAACATTTTAGTATTAGATTCAGAAACTTATTCTAATACTGGTGGACAAATGTCTAAAGCGACTCCTCTTGGTGCAATTGCAAAGTTTGCTGCCGGAGGCAAAAGGACTTTCAAGAAGGATCTGGCAATGATGGCAATTTCCTATGGAGATGTATATGTAGCTCGAGTGGCAATGGGGGCCAATGATGCGCAAGTTATTAAAGCTTTCCAGGAAGCAGAGGCTTTTAATGGCCCTTCTCTTATTATAGCTTATAGTCCTTGTATCAGCCATGGATATAATTTGATTCATGGTTTAGAACAACAAAAGTTAGCAGTCCAATCGGGATATTGGCCATTAATAAGATTTAATCCAGATCTTGCTAAAGGAGGAAAAAACCCTCTTCAATTGGATTCTAAAGCTCCGAGCATTCCTTTGGAAGAATATATATATAATGAAAATAGATACAAAATGCTTACCCGGACCATGCCAGAAGTAGCTAAAAAATTGTTAAAAGAAGCTCAAGAAGGGGTTTTAAAACGTTGGAAGATGTATGACGACTGGCCTTAACTTTTGAAAAAAAATAAAAAATAAATTCTAATGTAGACAATCTCTTAACAAGAGATGGTAAGTATTAATTGTAAGAAGATGCCGCAAGTCCATAAGATTTGCGGTATCCTTAATTTAATCTTGTTACTCATTACATATTACTTATTACTGTATTTTATTCGGGCTACGAATAAAATACTAGTTGTTTTTATATTTTTTTCTATTATAATATTAATAGATTTATAAAACGCATAGGAGAGGAGATTAAATAAATGGTAGAAAAAGGTACCTATAAGCTTAAAAAAGGTTTAGCCGAGATGTTAAAAGGCGGAGTAATAATGGATGTGGTTAATGCAGAACAGGCAAAAATTGCCGAAGAAGCAGGTGCAGTGGCAGTTATGGCTTTAGAGAGGGTCCCTGCTGATATTCGATCCGCCGGCGGTGTAGCCAGGATGGCTGACCCTAAAATAATAAAAGAGATAATGAAGGAGGTAACTATTCCGGTAATGGCTAAGGCCAGGATTGGGCATTTTGTGGAGGCACGCGTTTTAGAAGCTTTAGGAGTAGATTATATTGACGAAAGCGAAGTGTTAACTCCTGCTGATGAAAATTATCATATAGATAAATTGAATTTTAAAGTTCCTTTTGTATGTGGAGCAAGAAATTTAGGTGAGGCTTTGCGAAGGATAGGAGAAGGTGCAGCCATGATTAGAACTAAGGGAGAACCGGGAACAGGAAATATTGTGGAAGCGGTGAGGCATATGCGCCAGGTTATGGATGAAATAAGAAGATTAAAAAATATGCCTAAAGAGGAATTGATGACCAAAGCCAAAGAGTCGGGTGCTCCTTTTGAACTTCTGCAAGTGGTAGCTCAAAAAGGAAGGTTACCAGTAGTTAATTTTGCTGCCGGAGGAATAGCTACTCCTGCTGATGCAGCTTTAATGATGCAGTTAGGAGCAGATGGAGTATTTGTAGGTTCAGGAATATTCAAATCAGACGATCCCAAAATAAGGGCGAGAGCTATTGTAGAAGCTACCACCCATTATGATAATCCTAAAATTATTGCTCAAGTTTCAGAAGGATTGGGTGAAGCGATGAAAGGAATAGAAATTTCTCAAATTGCCTCAGCTGAAAGAATGCAGGATAGAGGATGGTAAGCTAAGCAAAAGATCAAATGGATAAAATGAACTAGAGAGGAGCTGAAGTGCAATCTTGAAGGTCGGAGTATTGTCCCTACAGGGAGCAGTAGAAGAACATTTAAGGATGATAAAAAGGTGTGGCTTTGAGGGAATCAAGGTAAAAACAGTTGAAGATTTGGAAAAAGTCGATAGGTTAATAATACCAGGAGGCGAAAGCACCGTTATTGCTAAATTAGCTAAGATATACGGCTTAGACCGAGAGATTGTTAAAAAAGGTAGAGAGGGTCTGCCTATATTTGGGACCTGTGCAGGCATGATTTTATTAGCAAATAAAGTTGTAGGCGATAAGCAGATAAGATTTAATTTAATTGATATTGTGGTAGAAAGAAATGCTTTTGGAAGACAGATAGATAGTTTTGAAGTTGATTTAAAAATAGAAGATTTTTCCGGAAAGCCTTTTAAAGCAGTATTTATTAGAGCTCCTTATATCAAAAAGATAGAAAAGGAAGTTAAAGTTTTAGCTGAATTTAAGGAGAAGATTGTGATGGCTCGACAAAAAAATATATTAGTATCATCTTTTCATCCAGAATTAACTGAAGATTTAAGAGTGCATAAGTACTTTTTAAGTGAAAATTATTAGCGTACAGCGTTTAGCGTGCAGTGGATAGAATGGTATATCGT
>NMQN01000503.1 GCA_003575245.1 Candidatus Atribacteria bacterium 1244-E10-H5-B2
TGCAACAACTCTCTCAATTTTATAGCCCCTTTCTATAACCTGATTATATACTTTGTTTATTACATCTATTGCAGCCCCAACAGGGTCTATCTCTGTTCTCCTGTAGTGATAAGCAAGCAATCTAAACTTACCATTAATTTTTGCTATTAATGCAGCCTTTGTACTAACAGAGCCTATGTCAATTCCTAAGCCAACTAAAGGAACATCTGCACCATAAGGCCAATCTTCTTTTGGTTTCATAATTATGGATTTTTTGAGGATTAGAGGACCCTGTGAGTCATAGTTAAAGGGTTTGGTTAATTTCTGCTCTAATTTTCTTATTATATCATTTAAATAAACTTTCTGACCATGGATTGCAGCTCCAATTGCACCCATGTGTAATCCTTGTTTTGGTGTAATAATTCTATCGGATGAGATTTTGCAAACATCTATTAGATGTTTAACAAAGGCTTTACTAAGTGAGAGACCACCTATAAGAATAATCTTCCCTTTAGGTATTATTCCATTTGACAGAATGTTTTTAAAACTTTCTGCAGAGGCTCTATAAAGTGAAGCTGCCAATACCTCTTTTGCTGTTCCCTTTTGTTGCTGGTGCACAACGTCAGATTCACGAAAAACACCACATTTAGCAGATAGCTTTATGGTTTTTTCAGTTTGGTTAGCAACATTAGACAATTCCTCTATTGAATCATAGTTAAATCTTCCAGACATATGCTCAAGCAATAAACCTGAACCAACACCACACTTATCTTCTAAATCATAACTTTCTAAAAATAATTTTTCATTAAGTCTTTCAAATTCAAAATATTCCTGGCTTGAGGCTCCAACATCAATTACTGCAAACTTTTCATTTTCCGTAATGTCTAAATCAAGAGATGCAATGCCCCCTTTAATTGTAATTGATTCACTTATCACTTGTTTTTCATCTAGAACATCTGATAAAGAAATTGAATTAACCCCGGTTACACCAAGATAAGCCGCAGTATCGTGTTTTGTCATAATTTCATCTAATGTTTCTTTTAAAGCATAAATTGGTTTTCCATTTATTTTTTTTAGATAAGGGGTGATATCTTTTCCGTCTATCACAACTGCTTTTAAATTATCAGAACCAATATCTATCCCAATTCTTTTCATATTAAGAGGAAATTTAAATTTAGATATAGCTTTTTCTAAAATATTTTCCTTAATTTTTTCTTTCATAATATTATTCTATCGTTTTTTGCCTTTGGAGTAAAATTTAATCTAAAATTTAGTTTTTATTATTGTCTATTTTCAGCCTTTAGTAAAAAGTACCAAATCAAATATCGCACCACATCCAGATAACACTAAAATTAAAACAAAAAATAATATTATAACAATACATGAAAGATGTGTTTTTTCATTTGCTTACATTTTTAGGTAAATAAAAAGACAGAAAATAATTATATTCCTCTCTTACAGAGTGTTACTCTTAAGATTGTTTTTAGATAATGTAGCTTTTTATTTTAGTATAATGATATTATGGGTATTCGGCTTATATGAAAAATACGTTTATTAAATTTTTTTTAATACACTTTTTTCTTTATACTACAAATCTATTTAAAAATCCTTCTTTTTTATAATAATTTATAGAAAATAAAAAAGCCCTTCGGCACAATACTAAAGGGCTTTAAAATAAGGACTTGGTGGAGGCTAGTAGACGAGTTTCGCAACTTTTGCATGAGCAATGAAACTGAAAGGGTGTATGGGAAGTTAGAAGAAGTAATCAGTACTTGATATTA
>NMQN01000869.1 GCA_003575245.1 Candidatus Atribacteria bacterium 1244-E10-H5-B2
AGGTCACGTACGTTTTTAATTTCCGGTGCCCACTCCATAGCTACGAAATTTTGCGGATTGGGATATACGTGGGATACAAATCTCATTCCCTTGTAGCGATCCTTTTCACGATCAGCCCACTGACCTATATTATTATAAGATTGAAAGGCTGGATTAGCACTTAAGAATGAAAGCTCTACTTCCTTATCTGCTAATAAATCAACATTATTTGCGCTACCTTTAGTTGCTTGTATTGAAACCTGCAAATCTGGAAATAGATCATTCCATAATGAAGCCATGCCCGCACCCAAACGGTAATAATTACCTCCTGATCCTGCTGTACCTAATCTAATAAAAGTCTTAGCGCTAACAGTAACACCACACATTACCAATAAACTAATTATCAGTAATAAAATAACACATTTCTTTAACATCATAAACCTCCATAATAAATTTTATTTTTCTTAAGGAACTTAACTTGTACTTTTTTTAATGTTTTTTTCACCTCCTTTTTTCTGTTTGGTGCATTCTGATTTGAGGTATTAATCCATTAAACATCCGCCATTTACATCCAGAACTTCACCAGTTATGAATTTTGCTTTGTCTGAAACCAAGAATACCACCGCTTCAGCAACATCCTCAGGTTCTCCTAATCGACCAAGTGGAATGTCTGCAATAATACTTTTCCTTTTCTCTTCTGACCATTCCTTGCTCATATCTGTTTTAATAGCATGGGGTGCGACGACATTGACATTTATATTATATGATGCTAATTCTCTGGCCAACGATTTCGCCAGGCAAGTCATGCCTGCCTTAGAAGCCCCATAGCAAGGAGCGGAAGCAAGATCACCAATCTTTCCTGCAATAGAGGATATATTTACAATCTTTCCGTATCTCTGTTTCTTCATAGTTCCTACGACTGCTTTTGCACAATTGAAAGCACCTTTAAGATTTACATCCATAACCCTATCCCAATCTTCTTCTGTAAGATCCTCTATCGAACCACGCTTTATAATTGCGGCATTGTTTACCAAAATATCAACTCGTTTAAATTTCTCAAGGACCAATTGTACCATTCGAAAAACTTCTTTACTATCTGAAACATCTACCTGGATGGCCCAAGTTTGCCGGTCCAAAGATTTAATTTCCCTAGCTACTTTTTCAGCCGTCTGAATATCAACATCGATAGCAATTATATTTGCTCCTTCCCGGGCTAAAGCTATAGCTATAGCTTTGCCTATACCTCGACCTGCACCAGTAACTATAGCTACTTTATTGATTAAACTCATCTACTTACCTCCTTATATAACCTTTTTATTTACTGCTTGAGGGTTAACCATTGCCTTCGGCAATCCTCCTTTTAAAACGGAAAGCACTGCCTTGGCGGTCTTGGTCTTCAACTCAACATAGGATTCTTCTGAGTAAAAAGAAATATGAGGCGTAACAATCAGATTATCTAACTTTGGTAAGAGATTTTTCCAGTCAGGTGGTTCTTTTTCCATCACATCCAAAGCAGCTCCAGCAATCCATCTTTCCTTAAGGGCTACATAAAGATTTCTTTCATCAATAATTGGTCCTCGGGCAGTATTTATTAAATAGGCAGTTTTCTTCATAGTCTTTAGTTCGCTTTCTCCAAAAGAATGCTTGGTCTTGTCCGTTAGGGGAGTATGAATGGAAATAAAATCTGAATCAGACAATAATTGAGAAAATTCAACCAACTTTATTCCTCCATCAATTTTGGAAACATAAGGGTCATAAGCTATAATTTTAAAACCAAATCCTGAAGCTTTTTGAGCTACTGCTCTAGCAATTTTCCCCAGACCAAAGAGACCGAGAGTTTTTCCTTTAGTTCGAAAAAGAGGCTTGGCCAAAGTAAAATCCCATATTTTCTCACTTATTTTACTATCAAGTAAGGTTATTCCTCGTGCGCAGGACAGGATTAAAGCCATAGTATGAGTAGAAACCTCATCAATACAGTAATCCGGAATATTCGCTACGATAATCCCATATTCAGTAGCTGCTTCTATATCAATATTATCCACTCCTACCCCATAACGAGCGATAACTTTGCACTTCTTTAATGATTCAATCACTTTTCTGGTTATAGGTGCATATTGATTAATTATTCCATCAGCATCCTGAGCTACTTCTATCACTTCATCCTCTGTATTACAGTAAGCCAAAACAAACTCCGGATCAATTTCACTTAATATTTCTTTTTCTATTTCTACAGAAGGGTGGTCGCAATCAGTTATTACTACTTTTGGTCTATTTTCAGACATATATCCTCCTAACCTTAATTCTAAAAAAATTCTAAAACTTAACCTGTTTTTTGTTTTTAGTAACAGTCCTACCTTTGTACTCTCCCTGATGTTGCTCCTCCAGCTAAGCTTTTTACCTCTTCAACTGAAAGCAAAGGCAGATCACCGGGAATAGAATGTATAAGGCAAGATGCTGCTACCGCAAATTCAAGGGACTCTTTATCATTAGGCAAGTTATTAAAACCATAGATTAAGCCTGCAGCAAAAGCATCTCCTCCTCCTACTCTATCTATAATATTATGAATTTCATATTTTTTCGAAACAAAAAATTCCTTTCGGTTATTCAGCACTGCTGACCATCCATTGTAGTTTGCAGAATGGCTCTCCCTTAAGGTTATTGCAATTTTTTTGATATCGGGATATAAATCAAGAACTCTATCGGTCAATTCTCTATACTTTTCTGTTTGGAGTCTTCCTGATTCTACATCTACATCTACTTTAATCCCAAGAGACTTCTGACAGTCCTCTTCATTTCCTATAGCAATATCAATATATTTAACCAACTCACCCATTACTTGGGGAGCAGACTTTCCATGCTTCCATAACTTTTTCCTAAAGTTAAGATCACAGGAAATGGTAATGCCTTTTTCTCTGGCTTTTTTCACTGCTTCTATGGAAAGCTCTGAGGCCGAAAGGGAAATAGCCGGAGTAATACCGCTAATATGAAACCAACTTACTCCATCAAATACCTTGTCCCAGTTAATATCGCCAGGTTTTGCTTCAGCAATAGCCGAATGAGAACGATCATAAATAACCTTGGAGGGTCTCTGATTGGCTCCGGCTTCTAAAAAATAGATACCTAACCTGTTTCCTTTTCTGACGATAAGCGAAGTATCAACACCCTGCCTTCTCAGTTCTTTAATACAAGCATCGCCAATTGGGTTATTAGGGATTACAGAAACATAGGCAACGTTTAAACCAAATCGGGCTAAACCCACGGCTACATTTGCTTCCCCTCCTCCAAAGGTAGCTTCCAGGAGAGGACTCTGAAAGAATCTTTCCCAATTGGGTGGTTTAAGCCGCAACATTATTTCCCCAAAAGTAATATACTTTTTCATTGTTTTCTCCATTTCAAAAATTATTTTTGCAAAAGATGAATTGCAAATCCTGATACTTCTTGATCTAAATAGATTGCTTTAAGTTTGCCCTCCTTTTCTTTAGCAGTCTCCGGAAGAACTGGAATACCTTTTATTTTTAGGTAGGCTATTGCCCTGTGAATATTGTTAGTGGCTATGGCAATATGACCGCGCTTCCCCAAATACTTATTTTTAATAACCTCAAATCCTGAACCAGCAAAAATAGAGCTTGTTCCCTCTTTTATAGGAAAATAAAAAAGACGTGAAAGTAGGTTGGCAGAATTAAGAGCTTTATCTTTGGTTTCCTCATTTATTCCCAGATGGGCGAACTCAAAACCGAGCATTATAGAAACAGCTTCCTTGGTAAGTCTGGTAATCTCATCAAAATGACCCGAAGAAATAAGGTCGGTCTTTACCATCCAACTACCACCACAGGCAAGTACTTTATTATTGGACAAGTAAGAAGATAAGTTATCCTGATTAATCCCTCCGGTGGGAATAAATTTTATCCCGGTATAAGGTGCTGACATAGATTTGAGAAGTGGTAATCCTCCTGATGCTTCAGCAGGAAAATATTTTACTACCTCAATTCCTCTCCCTAAGGCCATCTCAATCTGGGTGGGATTATTTATACCAGGGGTTACCGGAATGCTGTTTTCTAGGCAATAATCTACTACTTTTGGGTTAAAACCCGGGGATACAATAAATTTAGCACCTGCAGAAACTGCCTTTTTCACCTGTTCAACTGTTAATACGGTCCCTGCTCCAACTAAAAGTTCGGGGAGTTCTCTGGTTAGGGTTTTAATTGACTCTTCTGCAGCAGAAGTTCTGAAGGTAATCTCAGTAATAGGAAGGTTACCATCAATAAGTGCCTTCCCAAGAGGAAGAGCATCTTCAGCTTTTTCAATTTTAACCACAGGTACAATCCCCAGCTCACCGATTTTTTCAAGAATTTTATTCACCTAAACGACCTCCTTTTTGTATTAATTTTAGTAATGAATAGTGCTAGGATAGATTCCTAATTTTTCACTGATTTCAGTCATGTTCATAGAGGAACTTTGTTGAAGTAAAATTTCCAGAATAGAGAGGGATTTATTTAAAACTTTTATAGGATAATTAGGTGATTTTTTCATCTTGTTATCCTTACTGCTTTTCTACATTACAGAAATTGGTTCTATTTTTATTCTATTCTTATTATACAAGATGAATTTTAATTTTGTCAACTTTTTATATAACTTTTTTTTCTTATTCTAATCTTTCTCTAACTACCCCACCCAAGTTTACCCTAACTATAACTTTTTGTATAAAATTATAATAAAATACTCATTGGAAATAAAAAATTAGTATACAAGGAATTGAGCGGAAAATTTAGTAGGCTGAGTAGAAATTACTATGCTTTTCTTCATTGTTTTATACTCCCATTGTAATTAAAATTAATCTAGCAACTGTCAACTCGCAACTATTTCTTCTTCTTTGTTAGATACTATTAGTAGACAAGCGAGACGCCTACGGGTTACTTACCTAGGGCAGACACGAGGTCTGCCCCAACAACTATCTCCTGATTCTGATTCCCTCTTTCATAACCATACGCTCTACGCTAATTCTTGAGATTGTCGCGCTCCCTACGGCCGCAATGACAATTGCTCTTTTGCGTTTACGCAAAATCGAACATCTACGTTTACATAGACAGGTGGGACTGCCCTCGTGGAAACGGGTAACGCCTGTCTCTGAATCAAGGTAGGAGTTCGATTCTAGGAAGGGCACAATTCATTGTGCCCCTACACCTGAATCTTATTTTTTTTCACGCAATACGCGATATGCGATACGAATTACTATTCACTATAGACTATTTATTTGCCCAATATATGGTAACTCAAATACAGATTTCCAGCCTTTGCTCATAGGTTCCTTTAAAAAAGGTTCCATCTCTTTAGGGTCACGCAGACTAATCTTTTCTACCGGTGGTAATTTTCCTGCCGGATAGGTCTCCATAATCTCATCATGAACCAAAGTCAAATAGCTTAGAATTGCAGCGATGGGGCGTTTTGCTTTTTCAGCACTCGCTCGAGTCGGACAGCCTACTACTCCTTCCGGTACAGCTGCTCTTTCAATGGCAGATTGACCTTCTCCTTGCTGCCACCCTTGAGGACGACGATAGGGGTCAACCGATGTATCAAAATGACCACCCGGCAATAAAGATTCCCCTTCAGTATCAACCGCATACTCCATATCTAACATATCTGGAAATAACAATTGAGCCACTGAGGCTTCTGCTTCATCGGCATGAATAAAATCGGTGGTGAGACTATCTTTTCTATCAATAGGAATAAAGAATTCTCTAATTGACCTATGCCAGTCAATTACCCGATAGATACCAGGTAATTGATAGCGTTTGCAGAATTCCTGTATGGCTGATTCTAATATCCATAATTGTCCATGATTATTAACCCACATCTGCTTGCGAAAACCATCATTCCAAAGTCCATACATCACATTGATCATAGTTTCTCTAACTACATCTTCGGGCATAATAATTGTGCCAGCCATACCAAAATGATGATAAGGATGTCCGCCATAATTTAAAGGAGGTAATACTAAACTACATCCTACTCCATCTCTATTTTTTATATAGCGTCGAACTCCTTCACAGATTTGGGTGACCATAAAAGTATCCAGACCTGTATTAGCATAATCACCATGACACTCGGTGCATCCCACCGGCACAAAAACAAAATCATTTTTACGCCTGTTTTCTATAACATGCATGCGGGGAGTAGTTTGAATATAACTCCCTGCTTTCCCTAATTCAGGAGAAGAAGGGATTTCATATTTCTTTAGTATTTCTTCTATTTTACTCATCGGTGCATTAAAAATATCTTTTTTCAATCTGCCAACTTGAGTATTTTCAAAGATTATTTGAGGATAATCAGTAGTCAGCCATTTTTTATTTTTTTTATCAGACATTTTCAGTTCCTCCTTTTTATTAAATTATTTAAATAAACAGGTAATTTTACATTCTGTTCTATCAGTCCGCAGGAGAACTATATTCTCCGGAACTTCATCTAAGGCTATCTTTTTGGTAATCAATGGAGTCATGTCCATTCCTGAAGCCATTGAACTAATAACTCGGGGGAATGTTCCATGCCCTGAATGCCCCTGGGAACCCACGATAGATGCCCTTCTTACCTGAAAAACTTCGCCGGTTACCGGAATCTTTTTATCAGAACGGGCTACAATTACTACTGTGCTGTTAATCATCTTACCTTCCCAAATGGCTTGCTCAATATCTGCCCAGACCTTATCAGGTAAACCCGTTGCTTCTAAATACAATTTAGCTCCCAAACCACCGGTTATATCTAGCACTCTCTCGGCAAAGTTTTCCTTAAAGGGATTGATGATATGGTCTGCGCCCATTAACTTGCCTAATTTTGCTCTTGATTCAGAAGGTTCAGAGAGAATTACATTGGAGGCTCCGGCTTTTTTCATTATAGCTACTGCTGCAAGACCGATAGGCCCTCCGCCTAAAATTACTGCATTATCTCCGGGTCTTATTCCTCCGCCTCGTTCTATCATTGCATTATAAGCTACTGATGTAGGTTCAACTACACTGCCAGCCAGAAATAAGTCATCACCTTTATAAACTCTCTTTAGTTCTTCCAGGCTCCAAATATAGCGGGAATCAACTTTAACATACTCCGCAAAAGCGCCATCACAACTAAAACCAATCTCTTGTAATTTTTCACAGTGATTAGGATAGCCGTCGGCACAGGGTCGGCAAGAAGCACACCAGAACATTTCTTCTGCAGTTACTGCTTCTCCTTCTTCGAATTTCTTCCCCGTTCTCTTGTTGATGGCCTGTTCACCTGCCTCCACTACCAATCCTGAAAATTCATGACCCAGGGTCGCCGGAAAAGCAGTAAGTCCCGGATACCAGATATAATCATCATCATCAGGTTGAGCCATATGAACATCACTTCCACATATTCCGCAAGCTTTAACTCTTATTAAAACCTCTGTGGGTCCAATTTTAGGAATGTCTTTCTCCACTATTTTAATCTCCGGATTCTTCCAAACTTTGCTCCCCAAATAAGTAAGTTTCCCGTCAATATCTTTTGTTCCTAACTTAAAATCTGGTTTAGGCTGCCAGTCAGCGTATAAAGTTACAGTTTTCATTTTTTATTTCTCCTTTTTTTTAATTTTAATTTAGTAATTTACTTTTTTTATTTTCCGTTTATTTTTTTACAAGATTCTCTGATGATTAATTTAGATTCTAACACTTCTTTTCTTTGATTAAATTCTCCCTCCTCTATTATCTTTATTAACGTCTTTACTGCCAATGCCCCCATCTCCAACATCGGCTGACGAATAGTAGTCAAAGAGGGATAGACAAAAGATGCTAATTTAATGTCATTAAAACCTACTACTGAAAAATCTTCTGGAATACGGAAATTCTTTTTTTGAATAACTTGCATAGCTCCTAAAGCCAGCAAATCATTGGCAGCAAATATAGCAGTAGGCGGTTCAGCTAATTTTAAAAATCTTTTCATAACCTGATAGCCACCTTTTATTCTAAAATCACCTTCTCCTACCAATTCGTCTCTGTATTCAATTTCATATTTTTTTAAAGCTAATTTATAGCCTTTTAATCTATTAAGTGCTGATCTTGTCTTAAGGGGGCCAGTGATATGGGCAATTCGACGATGACCAATCTTAATTAAATATTCAGTAGCCACAATTCCACCTTCTACATCATCAACGATTATACAATTTTTATTTAATTTTTCAATATTTCGGGAAACTAATATATAAGGAAATTTCTTCTTCTCTAATTCTAAGATACTTTTGTCTTTGATATGGGCCGTCCCTAAAATTAAACCATCAACTCTTTTTCCCTTTAATATCTCCAGATAAATTCTTTCCTTTTTTAACTTGTCATCAGTGTTGCACAATATTATGTTAAATCCATTTGCATTAGCCGCATCTTCCGCTCCTCGAGCTATCTCTGCAAAAAAAGGATTGGTTATATCCGGAATAAGCATTCCCAGGGTATAAGTTCTTTTTGTTTTTAGCCCACGAGCAATGGCATTAGGAGTATATCCTAATTTTTTAATTATCAAAAGAACTTTATTTTTAGTCTTTTCACTTATCCGGGAATCATCGTTTATTACCCGGGATACTGTGGAGGGATGGACCCCCGCTAATTCTGCCACATCCCTAATTGTCGGATTCATAATCTATTTTTGTTATTTCCTTTCTTCTCTCCAATTTTTCACTTGGTTATTTTTACAAAACTTCCCTTGATTAGAGATTCTTTGGCTGCGTATCCCATCTGGACAGAGAGTTTACCATCCAATCCACCTACTAGCGGTTCAGTATCCTCCTGGATACATTTAATAAATTCTTTCATCTCAACTAAATAAGCTTCTTGATATCGTTCTATAAAGAAATAAAGAGGTTTATCAGTCTTGGTATCCTCAGCGCTATTAATAGTTACTTCTGTTGGTGTTGGATTCCCTACCATTACGCAGCCTTCCGAGCCAAATATTTCTATACGCTGGTCATAGCCATAAACTGCTTTTCGACTGTTATCGATAGTTCCCCAGGCAGCACCTTCGTATTTCAGAGTAACTATCGCTGTATCAATATCCCCTGCCTCTCCAATAGCCGGGTCAACCAAACAACTACCCACCGCCATCAACTCAACCACCTCTTGGTCTAAAAGGAAACGAGCCATATCAAAATCATGAATCATCATATCCAAAAAAATTCCCCCGGATACTTTAACATAACTAATCGGTGGCGGTTCAGGATCTCTACTGGTTATTCGCACCAGGTGAGGAGTGCCAATTGTGCCTTTTACCACCAGGTCTTTTGCCTTTTTAAAGCTGGGGTCAAAACGGCGATTAAATCCCACCTGTAGTTTTATTCCCGCATTTTTAACTGCAGCTATAGCTTGGTCAATTTTATCTATATCTAAAGCAATGGGTTTTTCACAAAAGATGTGTTTACCCGCTTCAGCTGCTTCGGAAATTATTTGAGCATGGGTATCAGTAGAGGAACAGATTACTACTGCATCAATATCCTTATTTTCTAATAAAACTCGATAATCTTTTTCAGCGGTAGGTATTTCTAATTGAGAGGCTGTTTCCCTGGCGCTCTTTTCAAGTATATCAGCAACCGCTAACACTTTTGTCCCAGGAATCTGATATTTTAAATTGCGAGCATGTAATCTTCCAATTCTACCAACACCAATTACACCAATATTAACTTTTTCCATAATTTATACTTCCTTTCTTGTTAATTTTTTATCTATAAATAAATGATTACAGAGATTATATTAGACTGCACAGGTTAAATTCCATACTCATTAAAAATCTGCGTAATCATTAATAATGTATTCTTTTTATAAATCAACTGATTGAATCCATTTATAAAGTTTTTCATAAGTAAAACTTTTTTCTTTTACAAAAAACTCAAATCCTACAAACCCTGAATAAACTTTTGAAAGTTCTTTAAGAATAAATTTGAAGTCAAGTTCTCCGATCCAGGGTTCACACCTATACGGAACATTTGCTATATGGATATATCCTATAAATTGGTGATATTTTTGTAAAGTTTCTAAGACATTTCCCTCCATAATCTGCATATGGTATATATCATAAAGTACTTTAAGATGCTCAGAATCTATTGATTGAATCAACTCAAGGGTTATTAGAAAATTATCTAAAAAATAATTTTTATGGTCTTTTAAAGAGTTTAGTGGTTCAATCACCAACATAATATCTCTCTTTTTAACAACCTCAACAAGAATTCTAAGATTATCATATAAGCGAAGTAATTTTTTTTCACTGCTTATTGAATTAGTTTTTACGCTTCCATCGCCTTCTAATATATCTGATAATAACATAATACGTTCACATTTTAATCTCTTTGCAATATCGATAGAAGTGCTTATCTCCTGGACAACTTTTTCTTTATTATCTAAACTTAAGGATGATACTCTATTCCCACTAAAATTTGAAACTTTCAAACCACTATTTATAATTAGCTCAAAATCTTTATCTCGCCAATCCCAGAATTCAATAAATTTAAATCCTGCTTGTTTTATTTTTTCAAGTTTTTCCTTTAAACCATCTTCAGGATATATTGAATCTATACATAATGAAAACTGCATTTCTTTTCCTTTTCATAATATTTGAATTAATTTAAATATTTTTATTAAAATCTAAATTCCTCAAGTTTAAATACCGCAGGTCCAGTATAAATCACTTTTAAATCGTCATATAGATCACCTGCATCGAGTGCCCCATTTTCACAAACTTTCCAGAATGGGTCTGCAATACCACCGTGGACTACTACATAAATTGTATATTGCTTTTCTGCCGCAAAAGAAGATAGGAAGATACTCGAAAACAAGAAGATTACGATAAAGATAAACAAACCAGTTTTTAAATTGCTTTTCATTTTTTACCTCCAAATAATTTTTAAATTTCTAAAAAATATCCAGGAAAAATTTTCTCCTTATGTCTCACCTCCTCTTGTTGGTTCCCTGTTATTTGAAGGATAGTCTCTTTTTTCAGGGTATGACTACAGGGAGTTTTTTGATTTTTAAGAAGCCGAATTTTAGTAATTTTTGCACCAAAATAATTATATTTGTATTATAAATAATTCAAATAATATCTTAATAAGTTAATTTCTAATGTTAGCCTGAACAATTTTAAATATTAAATGCGAACGATTGCATTATAATAATTTAAATACTATAAAATTCTTTTCTTTGATTTATTTTAATTGAATCACTTCTTTTGATTTCTAATTTTCGAGTATTTGTGTTTAATTTTATTCATTAATCACTTACTGAGCTCGTTAACAAAAATTCAAAATAGTGATAAAAATGAGAAGGCATTTTCAGTGAAATTTTATAATTATGCATTCGATTGCAGGTGATTTTATTTTACAATAAGACAATCCTTCTTGTCAAAAAAATTTTTGAAGCAGATTTTTTCATAAGGTAGTTGGATAATAAACTTTCATTATTAAAATCTGAAAAATAATTTATTTTTGAATTCTTTTTATTTCTCAGTCTATTTTATATCTTCTTTATATTTGGAGATCCCTTTAGTTGCGCCATTTAGGTGCTTATTTCCTCTCGGAGACTTCATGTAAGAACCATAACTATATTCCACTTATTTATACTTAATTTACAATACTTCAAAAATAATAGTCTTTATTTCTTTTGGTTTAAGCGCTATTTCAACTCCATCATTATAGGGCAATTCTTCCCTATAACTTTCATCCAATCTACCAAAGTAAACCTTGTGTACATTAAATCCTAATTTAATCTTTCCAGTGGTCTCTCTATTAGTAGGATTATAAATCCTGACTACCAATTTATCTCCAAACTCATTCTTTTTAATGGCACTAATCTCTAAATACTTACCTTCTAATTGAATAAAACTACAGCTACTCGGTAGATTTCCAGATTGATTTTCTAATTGTCTGGTTAATATTTTTGTCTTATACTGCTTTGTCTTCTGAGAAATACAAGCATCATCCCAATTACCCTGATGAGGTATGAGAGCATATAAGAAAATATTTTCACCTAAACATTGTGCTTCTGGGGTGGCAAATGAAGGACCAGCATTCCCCCTTTTATATTCCAGATCCCCCCGGGATAACCAACCTACACATCGGAGTAAAGTTAAAGCTATGCTATTATTCTCAGGTATTATCTCGTACTCAGGTAGTCCTCGATTTAGTACAGCCAGTCCATATTTACCATCATTAATATCTATGAATCCTGAATTATGAGCAGTTTTATAAGCTTTTTCTTTCCAGCCTTCACTATCAGGTATATTGATGAAACGTTTTGCTACATCAAAGTGACCTTCAGCGTAAACATAATTGCTTTTAATAGCTGTGGGAAATTCTACTTGTAAACGATGATCACAGACTCTGTTATCAAATTTAGTTTTAAATTCTATTCTCTGAACTTCGCTAAATAATTTTATTTCAGATTCAATAGGACACTCTACCTTCTTATCTTCTCGAGATTTTCTATCAGATTTTAATCCGACTGGCAACATCATCTTCCCAGATACTTTTAAGATGACTTCAGAGGGACCCACATCCTGAATGCCAATATTATCCAATCGGCTAACTATTATTTCATCATTCAAAGGTGGAGAATAAGTATATTCATCTCCTGCATCTCCCCCGTCTACAAATCTATAGCAATTTTTAAAAACTTTATTATTTAATTTGTCTATAATGGTTACAGTTCCGTTAGCTTCTTCAGCGATTACCTTATAATATTTATTCTCAATGTAATCTCTACCGGCTCTTATATCAGTCTCGTATTCTTTAGAGGTCCTTAAATCATTAATTGTCTTAATAGTAAAAGTTTTATAACCACAGGCAGGAATATCTTCAGCAGTAAAAGATATATCAGCATAATTTACTTCTAGAGGCTGGGGAGATTTAAAAGGATTAAAAATAATTTTATAATCTAAGCCATGCCCTTTTAATTGATAAGGAATCTCCTCTCCTTCTGTAGTTAAAACCTTTACCCGGTTTAAGTTAATCTCTTTGGGGAATTTAATTCTTACCTCTACATTCTCATCTATAGAATAAGGCAGAGGGTTGAAGACCACGAGGACCAATTCATCTTTGTTTAAATAATCGATCTTAATCTTATCAGTAATATAATCTAAACTTTTATTGATTACTTCTTGGGCAATCTGTTTGCACCAATCAAAGCGGGTCATCATCTCTTTATGTACCTGATCAATACTGCAACCACAGATACTATCATGGGGGTGATTCTTTAATAACCATTTCCAGCTGGTCCAGATTAAATTCTGGGGATAATTATTGCCTAACAGCCAGGCCAGAGAGGCGGTCGGTTCAGCCCAATCCTCTAAAAGGGTCTCACACTTTTCATTGGCTTGTTTGATATACATCCTGGATGAATATACACTCTGTAAAATCGAGGCATCTTTGCCCGATCTGAATTCACCGGTGACTTTATTAAGATTAGGCTTTACAGTCTCTTTAGCATAATCTATATATTCTTTTAAGTTCCCTTGTTTTATCTTGATATCGCTAAAGCATT
>NMQN01000410.1 GCA_003575245.1 Candidatus Atribacteria bacterium 1244-E10-H5-B2
CAAAGATATGAGACCTATGCCGATTTAGATCGTTATAATTGTACTATCGAAGAGAGGGAAGAATATGAACCTCATTTAATATTTCAAGTAAAGCAGACCTTGTCATTCTAGCTGTTAGTCCAAGAGGAAATAATGCTATAGTAATACCTGGCAACACCAAATGTTTTAATGCATCTATAAATACTACAAAATTTCCTGCAAGCAAAGAATCTATTAATAAAAAACCAGTAACTCTCTTTATTTCATAGAAAATTTGAATTTCTAAACTTAATCGTCCTCCCAATGGAAGAATTCCTAAGCCAGAGTAGAAAAACAATTGTAAAGACAGTGCCACCCAAAATATCGGTAAAGATATTGCTCCTACAGAAAAGAATCTTGATATATGATCTATCCAATGATCTTTTTTGTTTGCAGATGTAATGCCGAGAAGTATACCTATAAAAACTGCAATAAATGTTGGCAACAATATCAATTCCAATGTTGCAGGTAAATATTCTATTAGTTCTTTAGTTATAGATTGCTTAGTCCTTAATGAGTATCCTAAATTAGCATGTGATAAATCTTGAAAATATTTTCCTAATTGTTTAACTAAAGATTTATCTAACCCAAGTTCAACTCTTGCTTTTTGAATTTGTTCAGGGGTTGCTCTAGGTCCAGCCCATTTTCTTGCAGGATCTGATGGTACTACTCTAGTTAGAAAAAAAGTAATAACTATTACTCCAATAATTACTATCAAGCCAATTAAAATTCGCCTTAAAATGTAATTTATCATGCACTTTCCTCATTTTGTATAATTATCTTTTAGACAACTGTTAATAAGTCAGTTAAGCAATACTTCTTTTAACTAATCGGATTCGTTTATATCGGTTATTTTAATTAAAGTTTACAAAACTAATTTTTCACTTTAATTTTTTGACTCAAAATTTCTTCCAGGTCCGGCCTACCAATTTCCTGCAAATCATATTTTACTCTTACTGATTTCTTGTTAATTTTGATAATTCGGGATAAATCAATCGGAGTACCAATGATTACCATGTCGCAATCAACAGCGTTTATAGTATCTTCCAATTCCTGAATCTGTTTTTTTCCATACCCCATTGCCGGTAACAGTGTCCCTATCTCGGGATATTTTGTGTAAGTATCTTTGATGGTACCAATGGCATAAGGACGGGGATCTATAATTTCTTTTGCCCCATATTTTTGAGCGGCTACCACTCCGGCACCAAATTTCATTTCTCCATGGGTTAAAGTAGGACCATCTTCAACTACCAGCACCCTTTTACCTCTAATAAGTTCTGACTGGTCTACGGTAAGGGGGGAAGCAGCGTCTACTACTATCGCCTTTGGGGCTAATTTATGAATATTCTCTCTAAGTAAATTTACTTTATCCGGAGCAGCAGTATCTATCTTATTAATTACTACAACATCCGCCATTCTGAGATTAGCCTCTCCGGGATAATAGGTCATTTCGTGTCCTACTCGGTGGGGATCAGTTACCACAATATGTAAATCCGGTTGATAAAAAGGTAAGTCGTTATTTCCTCCGTCCCAAAGAATTATATCAGCTTCTTCTTCTGCTCTTTTTAATATTTCTTGATAATCTACTCCGGCATAAAGTATATTCCCTCTATCAATATGAGGTTCATATTCTTCCCTCTCTTCGATAGTACAATTATAACGATCTAAATCGGCATAGGTCTCATATCTTTGCCAGATCTGCTCTCTAAGGTCACCATAGGGCATAGGATGCCTGATTA
>NMQN01000862.1 GCA_003575245.1 Candidatus Atribacteria bacterium 1244-E10-H5-B2
TCCGAAAATGTTGGAAAAGCTAAGTTTTACAGATATACCTTTGATGTCGTTTGATGTCACTAAATAGGAGCAACATTAGCTAGGGCTAAAAGAAGTCTCGAAGGTTACGAGGCTTTTTGATATGGATAGTTTAGGAGCAACATTAGCTAAAACAAGGATTAAAAGTTCAAAAGATAAATTTAATCGCCGGTACTTAAATTGGTTGCAGGTAACATTACTAAAACAAGAGATAAAAGATGTTTCCAACGCGTTGGAAAGAACTCTCAACGACTATGGAAAGGTTAAAGGATAGTTAAAGTGAGTAGAGGTCTGGGGAAAATAGAGAGGAAAATATTGCAGGGGCTCAAAAAATATGAAGAATATTGCAAAGAAGAAAATGGGAAAATTAGATGGACTGGCACTTGGTCTTTGTCTCATTATATAGAAGGTAATTGCGAAGAACTATTTTTAGATAATAAGCCCGATAAAAAAGTAGAAAGAAAATATATTGGGGGAAAACTTATTCCAGGCAAATGGGTTGCAGGTGAATGGGAAATGCCTTACTGGACTTATGATAAGATTATAGAAGGTTATACTATCCCAACAGAATTTACCCACTCTACTTACATAAAAGTATACAATGCAATTAAGAGTTTAGAACGCAAAGGCTTTGTTGAAACTGAAGTGGAAACACAAAGTGCCCAGTTTAATTTTAATGTGACGAGAGTACTATCGGTAAGACTTAAACATTAATACCTCACAGATTTCACATCCGGTATTAATGTTTAAAAAGTAAGAGGTTTGACTTTGTAAAGTTACGGGATTACCAGTTGTATCAAAGCTCTTATAATTATACAGTTTCGGAAGATAAAGAAGAAAAATTATAGTAGATTATATTAGACAAATTAGGGGGTAAGTTATCCCATTTTATGGGGTAGATCTTACCTTCTTTTTTATTTCTGATCCTGATAAAAACTTTCGTAAAAACAGAATTACCTGGCTATGTTGAAGCTCTTATTATTTAGGGGTCTTAGAAGATAAAGAAGAAAAATTATACTGGAATATACTGGAAAATTCAGGGGGTAGGGAACTTCTTTTTCTACTTAATATAGGTTCAGTATAGGGTCAGTATAGGTTCAGTAAAAAGCAATAAAAAAATGGCACAGGAATGGCACAGGAATGGCAGGGAAATGTCAGGTAAACGTCAGTGATATCGAAGAAAAATTTCGTATAAAATTAAAATTACCTGGCTGTATCGAAACTCTTATAATTATAGGGTTTTAGGAAGTTAAAGAATAAAATTATAGTGCATTATAGTGCACTAATTAGGGGGTAGAATATTAACAAAAGTTAACATTTCAAAAATAATTTTCGTGTCATTTGATGTCATTAATTAGGGGGGTATATTTACCCTCTTTTTTTGTTTCTGAAAGCGATCCTTTTAGTTACCCATAGGTTACCCACAGGTTTACCAAAAATTAAAATTTTAGCAATAAAAAAAGTAGACGGAACTACTACGGAACTGCTACACGACTACTACGATAAAAGCGATCCCTCTAAAAATATTATGTAAAGTAATTATGATATTCAATCTTTTTTGTAAAATAATATTGCAATATATAAAATAGTGTGGTAAAATTTAGAAAAAGAACAGGGGGTCTAAAGATTATGCCTATAAAATTTGATGATAAAAAGCTATATTCGATAAGAGAATTAGCGAAAATACTGCCTATTACTCCGCTAACTATCCGGGCATATTTAAGAAAAGGGATCGCTA
>NMQN01000148.1 GCA_003575245.1 Candidatus Atribacteria bacterium 1244-E10-H5-B2
GAGACTAACGTAAAATTGAAAACTGCAATTCAATTAGCAAAAGAAAATAATATGCCAAATGAAAATATTGAAAGAGCTATTAAACGAGGAACTGGTGAAGCCGATGGAGTTTCTTATGAAGAGCTATTGTATGAAGGTTATGGACCAGGAGGGGTTGCAGTTTTAATAGAAGCTTTAACTGACAATAAGAACAGAACAACTCCGGAGATTAGAAAGATTTTTTCCAAAAATGCGGGTAACTTAGGTGAAAATGGTTGTGTTGCCTGGATGTTTGACAAAAGAGGATATTTTATCTTTGAAAAAGCCAAAGTTAATGAAGACACTATTGTAGATTTAGCACTTGAAGCAGAAGCCGAAGATGTAAAAAGTGATAATGAAAATATTGAAGTTATCACTCCACCTGAGGATTACCAGAAGTTTAGCAATTTAATAAAAGAACAAAATATTGATTGTTTGCTTAGTGAAGTTACTTTAATTCCAAAAACTACTGTGGATTTGGAAGGTAAAAAAGCAACGCAAATGCTAAATTTAATGGAACAGTTAGAAGAACAAGATGATGTACAGAAAGTTTATGCTAATTTTAATATCGCTGATGAAATTATGGAAGAAATATCAGTCAATAAGGATGAGTTGTGATTATTTTAGGTATCGATCCGGGGCTTTCTAATACCGGATATGGACTAATTAAGTATGATAAAAAGAAAATTGAATTAATTGATTACGGATGTGTATTAACTTACAAGAAAGATACTTTTAGTCTTAGAATAAAAAAAATATATTATAAAATAAAAGAACTTATAGAAAAATATAATCCTCATGAAGTTGTTATTGAGGAAATATTTTTTAATAAGAATGTTCGAAGTGCACTTACAGTCAGCAAGGTTCATGGCATGGTAGCTATAACCGTTGCTTTAATGGGACTGGAACTTTATGAATACACTCCGTTACAGATTAAACAAGCTACCGTGGGAAATGGGAGAGCGGAAAAACATCAAGTCCAATCGATGGTCAAAATCCTACTCAATTTATCTAAAATTCCTCAGCCTGATCATGCTGCAGATGCTTTAGCAGCGACAATTTGCCATATACATACTAAGTATTAAATAGCGTATCTCGTATCTCGTGAATCGTATCTCGTTGAAAAATAAGTATCGAGTATATCGTATAGAGTATTTAGTTAAGGAAATAAGAAATAGAAGTTGGAGAAGATACCATATCAAAGCAACTGGTAAACCGGTGAACAAGGTAACTGGGTAACTAATACAAAATATGCGATACCAGACTATACGCTAAACGCTAAATAGGTTTTGAATTATGTATACTTACAACTATTGACTAATTTTACTGGTTGACCGGCAAACTGGACAACTAATGAACTAGCTAACCAAGTAACCAGCTAACTATTATTATAGGAGGTTTAAATTTGATATCTTTTCTGGAAGGAATAGTTGATACAGTTGGAGTAAATTATCTTGTATTAAATACAAACGGTATAGGGTATCAAATTAACATCCCTGCTTATAATAATCTTTTCTTGAAAACCGGTGATAAAACTAAAATTTATACTTATTTATATTTAAGAGAAGACAAAATAATGCTTTATGGATTTTTCACTAAAAAAGAAGAAAATTTCTTTGAATTACTGATTAGTACACCGGGAGTTGGTCTGTTCTTATTGTCAGTTAAAGCTTCTATTAAAACTGCAACCCCTCCTGGTCCATAACCTTCATACAATAGCTCTTCATAAGAA
>NMQN01000584.1 GCA_003575245.1 Candidatus Atribacteria bacterium 1244-E10-H5-B2
ATTTCTCCTTTTTTAAAAATTTCTTATAATAAGTTTATTCTATACTCTTATTGCTTTTGCAAAATAATTTTAGCATATTTCCTATATAAAAACAAACATAAATTAGTATCTCGTATTGCGTATCGCGTTTAGCGTATAGTATTCGTATATCGTATTACGCCAGCATTAAACTAAAAACTTAAAGCGAAAAGCGAAAAACCATAATTCAAAATTCAAAACTTTTTCTTAGGTTTTAAGTTTTAAGTTTTGGTTTTGCGTTTTTAGCTTTACACTTTGCGCTCTGATACTATTCACTAAAGACTAATGCTTACTTTAACTCTCCCTTGTATATTTCGGGATTAAGGGTAAAAACAAAAGGAACATTCCTAAATTTTCCTGCATAGTCCAAACCATAACCCACTACAAATTTATTAGGAATATCGAATCCCAAATAATCAACTTTAACCTTAACTTTTCTTCTGGCACCTTTGTTTAAAAATGTACAGACTTTTAAGCTGGCTGGTTTACGTGATTTTAATATCCGTAGCAAATAATCCAAAGTCAATCCGGTATCTATTATATCTTCAACTACTAAGACATCTTTGCCCTCAATAGTTTCATCTAAATCTTTTAATATTCTTACTACTCCCGAAGATTCTGTGGCTGCTCCATAACTGGAAATAGCCATAAAATCGAATATCATAGGAATTGAAATTGCCCGAGCTAAATCTGACATAAATATTATTGCTCCTCTTAATACACCTATAAAAACCAGGTCTTTACCTTGATAATCCCGGGTTATCTTTTTACCTAATTCGGTAACTTTTTCTCTAATTTCTTCTTCTGAAATTAAAATTTCATCAATTTCGCTATTTTTTAGCATTTTCTTCTCCTTCCTTACAAAAATATTCCTGCAAAAAAAAATTCTTTATTTTTGTCTTTATGCAGAGCACTTTTTTAGTACCAGAGTTAATTTTCACCCGGTCATCCAGCCTTATTCCCACAATCCATATTATTTTATCCTCACTATCAACCAAGATAGGAATTAAATCTCGATAACTTTTAGGAATTTTATTATCAATAAAAAAATCTTTAACTTTCTTTAAGCCCTTCATCTTTAAGGGATAAAATCTATCTCCACTCCGTCTGTTTCTTAATTTGATAGGGGGTTTAACTTTATTGTAATCAATAAATTCCAGAAATTTCCCTTTAGATTTTTTTTTAGTAAAATATAAAGAAGATCTTATGTCCGCAGAATCTAATATTTTTATTTCAACCTTTATACCTAAAGATTTAATCTCTGTTTTCCCTGGAATTAATATATCGTATTCCCAGGGGGTAGATATCTCTTCTGTTTGATTTTTAGAAATCCTCTTTTTGTAAATCATTATTTCATTATAAATCTTCTTGGCCATTAAATTATCAGGAAGATAAATCTCTTTTTCGCCCAGTTGGCACTCAGTAAGTTTTAATATTTCATTATTATGTCTAAAACTTATAGAATAAAGATTTCCCTTTACAACTTCAATAGATTTTCTAATTATCCTCCTCTTTAAAACCAGAGGAAGAGAGGTAAATTTTTTTAAATCAATAATTAGCATTTCGGGGTTTTCTTGTCTTACAATTTCTTTAAAAAGCAGTTCTGTTTCTTGGTTTAAATATGCCGAAACTTCACTAGTTATACTCCTAAGACGCAGCATAACATCTTTTATATTTTTATTATAATCTTTAGAAAGCAAAGGCAAAAGCTCTAATCTAATTTTATTTCTAAAATATACAACTTCTTTGTTGCTCGAATCTACCCTATACCCTATTTTATTTTCTTTACAGTATTCTTCAATCTCTTCTCTGCTACACTCTATTAAAGGTCTGATTATTTTGCCTCGCACCGGAGGAATTCCCATCAAACCCTCTAATCCACTTCCTCTTAAAAATCTCATCAAAACAGTTTCTACCTGATCATCGGAATTATGACCCAGAGCAATCTTGTTTGTTTTAAACTTCTTGGTAGTTTCTAAATAAAATTTATATCTATACTTACGAGCAGCTTCTTCCATAGTTAAATGATCTTTTCGAGCAATTTTTGTTAAATCACAGCTTCTAACTTCGCAAGGTAAACCTAACTCTTGGGCTAAATTTTTAACAAAATTTACATCTTCATCCGATTCTTTTCCTCTAAGCATATGATCAAGGTGGGCAATAAAAAATGATAGGTTATATCTTTTTTTAAAAGATAGTAAAACATTTAGAAGGGTTACCGAGTCAGGACCTCCTGATATCCCTATCAGGACTCTGTCATTGAAAGAAAGCATATCAAATTTCTTTATAGTTTGTAGAACCTTCTCTTCTAACATTTTTTGTCCTTTTGCAATTAAAGGCCTTTCTATTTAGAAAGGCCTTTAATTTTTTAATAAATATTTTGGTGGCGGTGCTGAGATTCGAACTCAGGACACTGCGGGTATGAACCGCATGCTCTAGCCATCTGAGCTACACCGCCTAAGATTAGTCGTTATTATTAAAAAGCTTTCAGTTGACAGTCTTTGGCTTTCAGTTCACTGTAAAGGACTTTTTAAACTTACAACTCGCAACTTGCAGCCTGCATTTTAACCAGCTAACTAAGTAACTAACTAACGAATCAAGAGACATTATATTGCTAAAAAACCCCTATCATTTTGAATAAGAGGTTTTAAAAATTGGTTGCGGGGGGCGGATTCGAACCACCGACCTTCAGGTTATGAGCCTGACGAGCTACCTGACTGCTCCACCCCGCGCCGTATTTTGATATTTATAAAATATTTATTTTGTACATAATAATTTTAGCATTTTTTTCAGACAAAGCCAAATTTACCAATTGATCATTATCTTCATAGGTGCCGGAGGCCGGAATCGAACCGGCACGAACCTTACAGCTCGCAGGATTTTAAGTCCTGTGCGTCTACCTATTCCGCCACTCCGGCAGACTGCAATCCATTATATGATAAATCTTTTAAATCGTCAATAGTAATTATATAGTTATGGCGATAAACTGTAAATATTCAGATAGTTGAAAGTTAAAATTATTTCATTGGTCATATTTTGTTAAATTAAAAGCCTAAAACGAAAAACGAAAAACCATAATTTAAAATTCAAAACCTCCTTCTTCGTTTTTAGTTTTGAGTTTTGGTTTTGCGCTTTTCGCTCTACGCTATTATACGAATTTCATTTTTCAATACCTTTAATCAATATTTCATCAGGTTTAGTAAGACCTAATTCCTCTCGGGCAATTTTTTCTACAGATTTATCAGATTTTAATGATTCCACCTCTTCTGATAAATTATTATTTTTCATTTTTAATTCTTCTACCTCTGATTCTAATCTTTTAATATCTTCTTTTAATTGCAATGTCCGGGCGTATTTATCCGAAAATATAAAAACTATATACAATATTAAAAGTAAAATTATAGCCCAAACTATTTTCGAATGAAATATTGACCTAATTGATATCATTTTATTTTATATTAAATACTGCCTTTCCGCGATAAATTGATGACTCTCCTAACTGTTCTTCAATACGCAGTAATTGGTTGTATTTGCCAATTCGGTCTGTTCTGCAAAGAGAACCAGTTTTAATCTGCCCAATATTAGTTGCTACAGCTAAATCGGCAATGGTAGTGTCTTCTGTTTCTCCGGAACGATGAGAAATAACTGCTGTGAAACCTGCCCTTTTTGCTGTTTCAATAGTATCTAAAGTCTCGGTTAGGGTTCCAATCTGATTTAATTTTATTAAAATTGAATTAGAGGCCTTTAATTCAATTCCTCGACTAAGTCTCTTTTTATCAGTAACATAAAGGTCGTCTCCTACAATTTGTATTTTATGACCTAATTTCCGAGTAAGTTTTTGCCATCCTTCCCAGTCATCTTCTGCAAGACCGTCTTCTATAGAAATTATAGGATATTTATCTACTAATCCTGCATAATAATCTATCATCTCATCGGAAGTTCTAGTGACTCCCTCTCGAGATAATACATATTTTCCATCTTGGTAAAATTCTGAAGCTGCAGGATCTAAAGCTATAAAAACATCTTTACATAGTTCATATCCTGCTTTTTTAATTGCTTCCACTATCAATTGAATTGCTTCCTCGCTGGATTTTAAATTGGGAGCAAATCCACCCTCATCTCCCACTGCCACATTATATTTTTTTTCTTTTAATACTTTTTTTAGAGTATGAAAAGTTTCCACACCCATTCGAAGACTTTCTCTAAAATTAGCTCCACCAGCCGGAACAATCATAAACTCCTGCAAATCCACTCCGCTATCGGCATGTTTGCCTCCATTTAATATGTTCATCATAGGGACAGGAAGTTCTTTGGCATTAATTCCTCCAATATAGTAATATAAGGGCAATCCAAAAAAATCAGCTGCTGCCTTTGCTGTAGCCAAGGATACTCCTAAAATAGCATTAGCTCCTAAGCGGCTTTTATTGGGAGTTCCATCAAGTTCAATCAACAGTTTATCAATCAATAATTGATCTGTGGCATCATATCCTATAATTTTAGGAGCAATAATCTCATTTACATTCTCAACCGCTTTAAGAACACCTTTACCCAAATATCTCTTTGGGTCACTATCTCTTAATTCAATAGCCTCATGTACTCCGGTACTGGCTCCTGAAGGAACCTGGGCTATGCCAAAGGCTCCGCTTTCCAGTTCTACTTCTACTTCAACGGTAGGATTACCTCTCGAATCTAATATTTCTCTCGCGTATACATCAAATATTTCACTCATCTTATCTTTCTCCCTTTTTTACTTATTTATTTTTTAAAAATTCTTTTTTACTATCTTAGTACATTATTTAAATAATGTTTAAATAAATAATTTTATTATCCGCCAAACCGTTTAAATAAAAAGGTACCCAGACTAAAATATATTAACAAACTACCAACGTCTACTATGGTAGTGATAAAAGGACCTGCGGCAATTGCCGGATCAATTTTAATCTTAGTAAAAATCAAAGGCAATAAGGTACCAATAGTGGCTGCAGCTATTATAGTCAAACATAATGACATTCCAATTACTAGCCCTAATACATAATTATCCTGCCAAATAAGTGCCACTAAAGCTATAATTATTCCGACAATTATTCCTATCAAAGAACCGACCTTGGTTTCAGTCCAGATATTATACCATAATTCATCTATCCTAAGCTGGCCAGTAGCTAAACCACGAACTGTAATGGTTGAAGATTGAGCACCTACATTACCACCCATAGCCATAATTATAGGAATAAAAAAAGCCATAGCCATTACAATTTGTAAGGTATCAGAATGAAGCTTTATAACTGAACCAGAAAGTATTCCTCCTGCCATACATACGAACAACCAGGGAAGTCGCGCCTTCGCCCTCGTCAAGGAGCTTGCTTTTATAAGTTTATCTTCATATACCTCGGATGAACCGACCATCTTATGAATATCCTCGGTAACCTCTTCCTGTAATACATCAATAATATCATCTACAGTTATAATTCCTAATAAAGTACCTTTTCTATCAATAACTGGTATAGCCAAAAAATCGTAATCAGCAATTATTCTAGCTGCTGTTTCCTGGTCCTCTGTATCCAAAACGCTGACCACATCTTCTTCCATAAATTCTGATATTTTAGCTTTAGTATTAGCCATGATTAAATCTCGCAAAGAAATAACTCCGATTAATTTCTCTCTTTTATCTACAATATAAACATAGTAAATCGTCTCTGCTTCCGGGCTAAGCTCTCTTATCTTGTTTATTGCTTCCTCAGCAGTAAGATCTTCAGGAAGAGCAACAAACTCGTTGTTCATTATGCTTCCGGCAGTATTTTCTTCATACTTTAATAGTTCCTCGATCTCTTCTGCCTCTTCTTTAGGCATCAAATCTAATAACTCACGGGATTCCTCAGGAGTTATTTCTCCTAAAAAATCAGCTGCTTCATCAGTATCCATTTCTTCTAAGATATCAGAAGCCTTCTCTTTACCCAGAGCATCCATAATATTTGCTTGAAATTCTGAATTTAATTCTGAAAGCAATTCCGCAATTTTCTCATCATCTTTAAGTAATTTAAATATTTCAATTGTCTGTTCTAACGGTAAATAATCGGTTAATCCGGCAAACTCTGTTGGATAGAGGTCATCAATAATTTCTTTTAATTTTTGAACCTTTTTCTTTTCCAATAGCCTTATTATTTTTTCTGACAATTCTTTCATTTTTTCTTCCATTTGATTAACACCTCTTTTCTTGACTTGTAAATCAAAAACATGGCTCGAAATTCATAGCTTTTAAAATATTATATAGAAAATTCATTAGCCAGTATTCAGAAGTCAGAAGGATGCTCAATATAATATATCTACATTACTATATTTAATTATTTTTATTATAATTTCAATCTTCTTCTTCTTTTTTAATTTCCTTTAAAACCTCATACAAAGAAACAGCTTGTTTTGCCTGAATATTCTTTAAAGGAACTTCTAACACCTTTACCTGAATAATTTTAGTCGCCAGGTTAATTTCAATTTCGTCAGCAATTTTAACTTCATCCCCTGCTTTGGCAATTCGATTATTAATTCTAATACATTTAGCTAGACAGGCTTTTTTTGCTTCTGTTCTTCTCTTTATTAATCTGCTTAGTTTTAAAAATTTATCTAATCTCATATTTTTTAATTAACCAATTCTCCAATTTACCGATTAAATTAGTCGTTAGTGAATAGTGAATAGTCGTTAGCATAAATGCAAGTTTTCAGTTATCAGTTTTCGGTTTACAGTTTAAAAAGATACAAGATAT
>NMQN01000613.1 GCA_003575245.1 Candidatus Atribacteria bacterium 1244-E10-H5-B2
AGGTTAGAGCGTATTTATAATTCACTTGATCCCTTGCGGCAAGAAGAAATAAAGACAGAAGCAGAAAATAGGTTGCCTGATTTTTGGAAGGTGCAATTAAATAAGGGAAGAATTAAAGGGAAAACATCAAAAATGCTTGAGGGTGTCTTAGAAGAAAAGAGGAGAGAAATAATAAAAGAATGGTTTAAAGAGGGAAAATAAGATAATGGACGGCAGATGTTGTTAATGTAAAAAAGGCAAAATTTAACTTCACAAATAGACCTTCCTTGATAATAAATATTTTCCAAGATAAAGGAAATCGATTGAATCCGGTTTCCTTTTTTTGTTATGTTAGATAATACTTAGAGGATATTGAAAATATTTTAAAAAAAATAATTGCTTTACATAAGTATAATATTATGTTATAACTAATTTGTAATTAAAAAAAGATAGAAGAGGAACGCCCGCGACCATTTGGAACATTCCTCTTCTAAACGTAAAAAAGTTTTTATGCCCACAGCCAACATTTTTTTAGTAGGGCAAAAACCTCCTTTTTTATTTTAACAGAGGAAAGGAGCAATTGTCAAATCTATTTATAACACAAATAATATAGCTATGTAATTAGTAAAAAGTATAAAAGAAAGAAGGTGAATTAAATTGAAAGAAATTGCTGTTTTAGATGTTACGGATAGAAAGCGATTAGTCTTATCAATAGGGGAATACCGGGGAGAGGAAAGGATAGATTTAAGACAAAGCGTATTGGTTGATAAAGATTGGATCCTAACTCGCAAGGGGATTAGTTTCTCTGCTGAATGGATCGATAAATTTATAGAAATGATAGAAAAATTGAAAGATATATAGCTATACTGGCAGGTGGGTTCGATCCTCCCTGCTATAGCCTAGCCGGTGATTGGAAAGTTTGGTTACCCTTTCTTTCTGATTACTGTCTGGGCTTGAAGAAAAGAGTAACGTTATATGGATAAAGAAGAATACGATGAGGGGATAAAAGAAATACATTATCATATACCACTAAAATTAATAAATCCTTATAACTGGGCTAAATTAAATTATCTGGGGAGAGCTTTTTACCGGTTTTAGGTGTTTATGCTGACAAAAAAGGTAAGGCAAGAGATGGCTAATCCCCAAAGAAAAAGGAGCAAAAAAGAGAAATGAATAAAAAAAGAGTTCAAGAATTAGCGGATTTCTTCTATTCTTCTGATGATAGCAAGATGGTCCCTTTGCGGATAGCGGTAATAAGTGGGAGATATATTGGAGCGGACTTAACTAGAGAAAATTTTATAAAGCTTCTCTCCATCCTTAATAATTCTGACTATCTGAAAGAAGATTTAACTAAATTTTTGGAGGATATAGAAGATGAAGAATAAAGGGTGGGTAAAATTATGGCGAGAGCAATTTATTAGTTGGGTTTCAAAAAAGCCTTTTTGCGATGGTTATGCCTGGACTTATTTATATAGCCAGGCTAATCATAAAAAAGGGATGATTAATTTTAGAAATGAATATATTGAGATAGAAAGGGGGCAATTATTAACATCGAAATTAAAACTACAGGAAACGTTTGGCTGGACATATAGACATGTAGAAAACTTTTTGTTAGCTCTAAAAAATGACGGAAATATTGCATACAGAACGACAAACAGATATATCGTTATAACCATTGTAAATTATAATAAATATCAAGGTAGTGAGGAGCAGAACGGGGAACAGAGCGAGGAACAGGTTAAGAACAGATTAGGAACAGGTTTAGAACGA
>NMQN01000833.1 GCA_003575245.1 Candidatus Atribacteria bacterium 1244-E10-H5-B2
TTTGTCGAATATATAATAATATTATGAGGAGGATTTCTTTAGTGAGTAAGATTAAAGTCATAATAATGGGAGCAGCTGGGAGAGATTTTCACAACTTTAATGTCTATTTTAGAAATAATTCAAATTACGAGGTAGTTGCCTTTACCGCTACCCAAATACCGGATATTGCAGGAAGAAAATATCCTGCTGAACTTTCTGGTTCTTTATACCCTGAAGGTATACCTATATATTCAGAAGAAGAATTACCCGATTTAATAAGGGAAAAACAGATAGATCAGGTAATTTTAGCTTATAGTGATCTTCCCTATCAGTATGTTATGAATAAAGCTTCAGTCGTGTTGGCCAGTGGTGCTGACTTTAGATTAATGGGACCCAAGAGTACTATGTTAAAATCCAACCTTCCGGTGATATCTGTATGTGCGGTAAGGACTGGCTGTGGGAAGAGTCAAACTACTCGCAAAGTAACAGATATCTTAAAAAAGAAAGAATATAAAATTGCGGTAATAAGACATCCTATGCCCTATGGTGATCTTAGAGAACAGATCTGGCAAAGATATGAAAACTACGCTGATTTAGACCGTTATAATTGCACCATTGAAGAAAGGGAAGAATATGAACCTCATCTTGATAGAGGTAATATCCTTTATGCCGGAGTTGATTATCAAGAAATATTAAAAAGAGCAGAAAAAGGTGTGGATATAATTGTCTGGGATGGAGGGAATAACGACTTACCTTTTTATAAGCCGGATGTACATATTGTAGTTACCGACCCCCATCGAGCCGGTCATGAAATGACTTATTATCCCGGAGAGGCTAACCTGAGAATGGCGGATGTGGTAGTGATGAATAAAATAGATACTGCTGACTTAGACAAAATAAATCGGCTTAGAGAAAATATCCATCAGCTTGCACCGGAAGCAATTTTAATCGAAGCTGCTTCTCCGCTTACGGTAGACCATCCTGAACTTATCAGAGGTAAAAGGGTATTGGTAGTTGAAGATGGTCCTACTTTAACTCACGGTGAGATGAAATTTGGTGCAGGAATTGTAGCAGCCCAAAAATATGGCGCAAAAGAGATTATAGATCCCCGTCCATATGCCGTTGGCACCATCAAAGATACTTATACAAAATATCCCGGGATAGGGACACTATTACCGGCAATGGGATATGGTAAAAAACAGATTCAGGAACTGGAAGATACTATAAATGCTGTTGATTGTGATATAGTAATTATTGGTACTCCTATTGATTTATCCCGAATTGTTAAAATTAATAAGAAATCAATTAGAGTTAAATATGAATTACAAGAAATTGGCAGGCCAAGTTTAGAAGAAGTCCTGAGTCAAAAAATTAAAGACAGGAGGTGAGGCGATATACAAAGATTTCAAGAAATGTTTTTAGATTATTGTTGTAATTATGTTTTACGGTAAATCTTATTATTTAGAACAAGGAGGTTGAATTAAAAATGTATTACTGGAACAAGTATAAAGTTATATTATTGTTGACTTTGCTGATATTTATGTTCTTCATATTATCCGGAATAGCTTTGGCAGCGGAAGGGGAAGCAGCAAAAAATTACGGCTTCTTATCCTTATTGCCCCCATTAGTGGCTATTACTTTATGTTTTTTAACTAAAAGAGTATTAGCTTCCCTTTTTATTGGTGTATGGGTAGGAGCTAGTATCCTAATAGGGTGGAATCCAATTGGCGGTGTTACTAAAACTTTAGGCTATATAGTTGAAAATGCGG
>NMQN01000585.1 GCA_003575245.1 Candidatus Atribacteria bacterium 1244-E10-H5-B2
CAGCGGAAATTTCACGATTGATATATTTACAGTCATCATTCTCCTACTTAAAACATTTTTCTAAGTATATCATATTTTCATTCTTTACAAAAATTAAAAATTGACAAATTTGGTGCCTGGCACAAAACTTTACATTTATGACAAATCTGGTGCCAGGCACCAAATTTGTCATTTGGATTTTTCTATTTTACTTACATATCTTGCCCGCAACTATATGCTATACACTTTACACTATCCTCTATTTTTTTCTTTGCGAGATACGATTCACGAGATACGAGATACGAATTGTAGATTTGCTAAAAGCGGTGTATGTATTATATAATTTAGGGGATTAAGAATTAAGGAAAAAGAAGGAGATATGAAAAATAAATATATGAAACATAATACAGGTAAAAAAAGTAGAATATTTTCTTTAATAATTTATATCGCTTTTTCTTTGCTCTTTATTCTTATGGTTCAAGCTTTACCTTTGTTTGGCGTTACAGCTATCGCCCTAGCCAGTTCGGGTCCCTCTATTTACTTCCCGGAAGATTTCTGGGATTTTGGAGAAATTACTCCTGATGAGCTCCCTACTCATATCTTTAAATTTGAAAATATAGGGAATGAAGTTTTAATTATTAAGGGGATTAAGGTTAGCTGTGAATCCTGTATCGACTCTCTAATTTCTACTAAAGAACTTAGTCCGGGAGATTCCGCAGAATTAAAGATTACGGTTAATTCCCTGGACATGATAGGACGGTTCACTAAACGGGTTTATGTAGAATCTAATGACCCGGTCAATCCTCGGTTAGTAATTATCGTATCCGGATTTATTAAAGAAAAAAATGAATCTGTCGTCCAGCCTCAACCCAAGCCTCAACCCCAGACTCCTTTTATAGTAGGGAAGTCCTATTTCAGCCAGGGAGAATACGATAAAGCTATTATTGAATTTGAAAAATCGATTGAATTGAACGAAAACCATACAGAGAGTTACTATTACCTGGGGCAATGTTATCTTCAAAAAGGTATAATAGAATATAACAACAAAAATATTTTTAAAGCCTACAGTCTCTACCGAAAAGCCAATAAGTTCGCGGAGCAAGTTATCCCTCAATATGAAAAAATGATTGAAGATAACCCGGAGGATTTAAATAGTTATCTTAAATTGGGTTATATTTACGAAACAAGGAGCATAGTACCTTTTGTTAATGAGTATGATAAAGCCCTGGAATATTATTTAAAAGCACTGGCTTTGGATGCAGTATCAGAGAGTAAAAATACTGAAATTTATGTTTATCTTAATACCCGGGCAGGATCTATCTATTATCAGGAGAAAGATTATTCCCAGGCTATAGAATATCTGGAAAAAGCGAAAGATATGTCTCCCCAAAATGTAGAAGTTGCCTATTATTTAGGCTTATCTTATGATAAAATAGGAAAAAAAGAAAAAGCCCGAGAATACCTATCCCGGGTAATTGAAATTGCTCCCCAATCCGAGTTCGCTCAGGAAGCGGAAAAAAAATTAAAGAAAATAAATAAGGATTAGTTTGTCAGTTGCCCGGTTAACCAGTTACCTAGTTTAGTAATTGCCAAAGTAGGACAGACGTTCCCCGTTTTCACGAGGACAGGTCCACCTGTCTATTAGTTCGATAGTATTTAATGAATTAGTTAATCAGTTAGCCAGTTCACAAAGTGGAATTATTGAGGAATGAAAAGAATATGTTTGATAAATTTAATGATATAAAAAAAATAGTCGCAGCGTGC
>NMQN01000892.1 GCA_003575245.1 Candidatus Atribacteria bacterium 1244-E10-H5-B2
AAAATAATAGCGGTTTTAGGATTGGTGTTCCGATATTGTAAAGATGATTTTTTATTCTAAAACCGCTATTATTTTAGAGAAATGATTGATTTATAAAGATTAAAAGAAATGAAGGAAGATATTCAATGAAACTGGGAACATATATTATAAAAAGAATTTTTTTAATGTTAATTGTTATGTTGGGAGTAGCAACAATAGTTTTTTTTATAACTCACATTATTCCCGCAGACCCGGTTGGAGCGATATTAGGTGGAAATGCCCCCATAGAACTTGTTGATCAAATGAGGCATCAACTCGGCTTGGATAAACCAGTATTAGTACAATTCATTGACTATTTAAAGGGTATAGTTCATGCAGATTTTGGAATATCTCTCAAATCAAATCGACCGGTGTTAACCGATATCATCAATTATTTCCCGGCAACCATTGAATTAGCAATTGCTTCTATGATTTTCGCAGTAGTAGTCGGAGTAGTTCTTGGAGTTTTTTCTGCAATATATAGAAATAAACATGTCGATCATTTTTCAAGAATATTTTCTATTTTAGGGGTATCGATGCCAGTTTTTTGGCTCGGTTTGTTACTGCTATTATTGTTTTATTATCATCTTGATTGGTTTCCGGGTGGAGGCAGACACAATCTTTTTATTTTTCCTACTCATATTACCGGACTTTTACTATTAGATTCTATTATTGCAAGAGATTGGATAGCTTTTTGGGACGGGCTTCGTCATATTATACTTCCCGCATTTGTTCTCGGCTACGCTTCGGCTGCATCAATAGCAAGAATAATGAGAGCAAGTATGCTGGATATTTTAAGGCAAGATTTCATAAGAACAGCCAAATCCAAGGGGCTTTCAAAAAGGTTAGTAATATATCGTCATGCCCTTAAGAATGCACTTATACCTGTTGTCACCGTAATAGGTCTTTCCTTTGGAAGCCTTTTAAGCGGTGCTGTACTTACCGAAACTATTTTTAGTTGGCCTGGTTTAGGAAGATATATTGTAAATGCTTTACTCGTATTGGATTATCCGGCTGTAACAGGAGGAACTCTATTTATCGCATTTGTTTATTCTCTTGCCAACCTCATTGTAGATATTTCTTATGCTGCTCTTGATCCAAGGATGCGAGTTTGAAAAAGGAGAATAGGGGAGAAGTTATGGAAAAAGCAAAAAGTATAACACAAAATGAAAAAATTAAACTATTTTTTAAACAAAGGGAACCTATCTTCGAAGATTGGAAACATACTTTCTTTTTATGGAAAAGCACCCCTCTTGCAATGATTGGAACTGTAATAATCCTTATATTTTTGGGTATTGCTATCCTTGCACCATTGTTAACTTCTTACAACCCTACTGCCCAAAATATGAATGAGAGATTACTTCCTCCGAGTTCTCAACACATTTTTGGTACAGATCAATATGGTCGAGATGTATATAGCCGTGTTGTTTATGGAGCAAGAGTTGAGGTGTGGATAATTTTTATCGTATCAATGATAAGCATTATTATTGGTTTAGTAGTTGGTATTATCGCAGGTTATTTTGGAGGAATCGTTGATGAAATCCTCATGAGGATAACAGATATGTTTTTGGCATTTCCCAGACTGGTATTAGCTATGGTACTAACTGCTGCACTTGGCCCAAATCTTACTAATACAATGATAGCTATTGCACTGGTAGATTGGACAATATATGCCAGACTTGGAAGAGCTGAAGCAATGAAAGTTAAATCTCAACCTTATATAGAAGCCATAAGGGCAGTAGGAGCAAAAGATATTAGAATAATAGCCCTTCATGTCTTACCCATGTCTATATCTCCGGTAATCGTTCAACTTACTTTAAGGATGGGAACTATTGTTCTTACCGCGGCTGGTCTTGGTTTTCTTGGGCTTGGTGCTCAGCCTCCGACACCAGAATGGGGAGCAATCGTAAGTGATGGTCGTAGTTATCTTGTAGACCAATGGTGGATAACTACTTTTCCTGGAATTGCTATAGCTATAATAGTCCTGGGCTTCAATCTTTTAGGTGATGGTATTAGAGATATATTAGATCCAAGGCTCAGGAGGTAGCATATGGGAAAAATGAGAGGAAACCTTTTAGATATTACCGAACTTAAGGTTGTTTTCTATACTTATCGGGGAACAATAAAGGCATTAAATGGGGTAGAACTATGGATGAATCATGGTGAAAGGCTTGGTATACTTGGGGAAACTGGGTGTGGTAAGTCCGTGACTGCTTTATCTATAATGGGATTAATAGAACAACCTGGGGAGATTATTAAAGGAAATATAATATTTGAAAAAAAATCATTAACTTCTATGTCGGAAGATAAACTTAATGATATTCGAGGTAGAGAAATTGCTATGATCTTTCAGGAGCCCGTTGCTGCCCTTAATCCGGTAATGAGAGTAGGATTTCAGATAGCTGAAAGTATTGCCAGAAGTAAAAAGAAGAATGAAGTTAAGGAAGTATATTCAGAGGTTAGAAGAATGTTGGAAATAGCCGGACTTGATTGGAAAAGGACCATGGATCTTTACCCCCATGAGTTAAGCGGAGGAATGGCTCAAAGAGTAATGATAGCTATGGCCCTGTCTTCTAATCCGAAGCTTCTTATTGCTGATGAACCTACTTCTGCTCTTGATGTAACTATACAAGCCCAAATCTTGGAGCTTCTTGATGAGTTAGTAAAGAAATTTGGAAATGCTGTTATATTAATAACTCATGATATGGGAGTGGCAGCGGAATTCTGTGATAAGATGGCAGTAATGTATGCCGGTAATATGGTTGAGTATGCAAGAACAATTAATATCTTTGAAAATCCTTTTCATCCTTATACCAAAGGTCTTCTTAAAGCAGTACCAAAGATAGGAAGGACAGATGAGCTTGAAAGTATAAGAGGCATTGTTCCCGATTTGGTTAAACCACCTTCTGGTTGTCGTTTTCATCCAAGATGTAAATATGTTATGGATATCTGTCGAAAGAAATTTCCACCTTTGATTGAGATAAAACCTCAACATTATGTATCCTGTTATCTATATTTGAAAGAAGGTATAAAGAGTGCAAATTGAAGTAAAAACGAAGAATTTAATTTGTATAGAACATCTTAAAAAATATTTTTCTGTTAGGAAAGGCTTATTCTCTTCTTCTAAGAATGTTAAGGCCGTTGATAATGTTTCTTTTGATATCCCCAAAAACAGTACCTTTGGCATTGTTGGTGAATCTGGTTCTGGAAAAACTACAATTGGTCGTACAATACTTCGCTTAATAGAGCCGACATCAGGTGTTATTCGATACCTGTCGACAGATATTACTTCTCTTAACAAGAGAGAACTTCGTATTTTTCGGAGAAAGATGCAAATTGTTTCACAAGACCCCTATAATTCACTTCATCCAAGAAAACTTGTAAAAAACATAATAGGAGAAGGTTTACAGATACATTTTAATCTTTCATCTGAAGAAATCCATAAAAAGGTAAGAGATATACTTGAACAAGTTGGTCTTCGTGAAGAGCATATGTTTCGTTATCCTCACGAATTTAGTGGTGGACAACGACAACGTATTTCTGTGGCGAGGGCACTTGTTTTAAAGCCAGAGTTCCTCATATTAGACGAACCCACATCTTCCCTTGATGTTTCGGTGCAAGCAGTTATTTTAAAAATGTTTAAGGATCTTAAGAGAGACTTTTCTTTAACTTATCTTTTCATTACTCACGATCTTGCTGTAATAGATTATATGACTGATTATATGGCAGTAATGTATCTTGGTCAGATAATGGAGGTTGGTACAAAAGATGATATATTTTTATCCCCTAAACATCCTTATACAGTACTCCTCCTTAACTCAATTCCCTATCCTGATCCGAGGGGGAGAAAGAAAAAAGTCCTTCCCAAAGGTGAAATTCCGAGCCCAATAGATCCGCCTCAAGGCTGCAGGTTTCACACTAGATGTCCTTATGTGAAAAATATATGTTTAAAAGTAGAACCTGAAATAAGAGAAATAGGTAAGGGGCATTTAGTTAAGTGTCATTTTCCGTTAATTAGTTGAAATTCCTAAAATTTGTAAAAGATTGATAAAAAAATTAATAAAGAGACCTATTTTCTATCCTATTTGCCTGTCCATTTCCTTCAGATAATTTACGTAAGCTGAGCCTAACTCAGTAATAGAAAAAGTATCCCCTTCCTCTTCCCGAATAAATTCTAAATCAAGGAGGGCGTCTAGTATGGCCTCCCGTTCTTCTGGATCGGATATTTTAGGCTGCCATATATTATTAAATTCTTCTCGTTTTACCGATTTGGATTTATGAAGCCAGAATAAAACATATTTTGCAAACAAGACCAGATGGGTATCAGCATAGAGAAATCGCCATCTAATGTTTTCCTTTTGCAATTTTCGGATATATTTAGCCATCTCTTCTTCTCTTAAAACGAGGGAGTCTGTATCTTGAATTTCTTTTTTTAATATATTGTCCACCTTGGAATCGTAATAAGAAGCTAAATCACCAATATTAATATCTGTAATTAAACCGAGAAATTGTTCTTGTCTTGACTGTTGAGAATCGTGTTGCACTGATTTTTTAGCAGTAATAAATTCTTCAAAGAACTTATAAATAGGCTTCTCAAATAATAATATACTGAGAACCAGATACACTATTATTAAGGCGGCCCAGGAATTAGTTATTTCTGCTAATGATGGTTTTACCGGCCACCAGATTAATAAAAAAATACTGGCTATCACAATTAATAAGATAAATAAAACAACCGCAAAGGCAATTCTTTGCACATTAAAAATTTCCTTTTTTTCTTTTAAATTAATTTTATTCATCTATCTTATTTACCTCCTTAATAAAGATTTCATCTTGTTGCCTCTTTCAAAGCAGCTCTTGCCAGGAGTCTGGTAGAATCAAGTATAGGTAGAGATGAATTCTCTTGATTTACTAACAGCGGTATTTCGGTACAGCCAAGAACAACCGCGTCACACCCTTTATTTTTTAATTCATCGATGACTCCCTTAAAATAAGTAAGCGCTTCTGAAGTAAAACAAGCATTAACTAATTCATCAAAAATTATCTTATTGATTCTCTCTCTATCTTTTACTTCTGGTATCATATATTCAATGCCAACCGCAGTAATTTTAGCAGGATAGACCGGACCCTCCATTAAATATCGTGTGCCTAAAATCCCCAGGCATTTATAATCTTTTTGCTTTGCTTCAGCAGCAACTTCTTGTGCAATGTGAAGCCAGGGAATTCGTGATTCTTTGACCACAAATTCGAATGCCTGGTGTATAGTATTATCAGGGCATATAACAAAATCTGCTCCTACTTTTGCCAGTTTAGATGCCGAAGATAACATTAAATCTGCAACTCCTTCCCAATCTCCCTTTTCGATATAACTCACATATTCACTCAGAGGGAAAGTGTGCATAGTAATCTCCGGATGAGCGTGTCTTCCCAATAAACTTGTTCCTTCCTTGCAGATTGTACGATAACAAAGAGCTGCACCTTCTGCACTACATCCGACTATTCCGATATGTTTTGACATAATTTTCCCTCACTTAATAAAAGAATTCGACAAAAAAGAAAAAATACCTTTTTATTTTGAAAAAATAAGCAAGTTTATAATTTTTAAGGTTAATGGTTTTTTATTTTTACTGATAGTCCTGGAGCCATATTTTTTTAACTCCACTTAATATATCTCTTTTATATAAGATTTTACTACCCTTTCAATAATTTCTTTATTTTTATTAGTTTGCCTTGAACAGTAAATCGGTTTCTTAATTTCCACTTCAATTTTGTTTAAGCTTCTGATGAATTTTGCTCCCCTCGGTAAAACTTTATCTGCTCCCTTAATCTTTATGGGCACAATAGGAACACCTACCCTGGTAGCTAAAAAGGCAGCTCCGGCTTTAATGGGTAAATCATCTTTTTGACGGTCAACTCCTCCTTCAGGAAAAATTCCCAAAACTCCGCCTTTCTGTAATATTTTCAAGGCTTGTTTTAGGGATTTAACATTATTTGTATAGTTTTCTCTATTAATCGGGATAGAATTTGCTTTCCGTAATAAATAACCAAGCCAACGTATTTCAAAAAGATAGGAAGCAGCTATAAAAATTATTTTAGGTCTAATAGATACTCCCAAGATAACCGGGTCTAATAAACTTGAATGATTGGCTACAATAATAAACGGGCTATCCTGGGGTATATTTTGTTGACCGGTTACTTTAAGCTTAAAGAATAATTTAAAAATGATTGAAAATTTAATTTTGGCAATAATATATAACAAAACAATCTACTCTTTTATCTATTTTATTTATTCTTAATCTGTTCTAAAATCCAGTCACCTATTATTTTTAAAGCCTCCGGTGAAATTGTTTCTTCAATCTTGGCATATTCAGCAGGCAATCCCGTTTGAGCAGTCTGAAAAAGATGATTAAGACCGGGCAATTCTTTGACGATAAAGTTCTTGTTACCTCCGGCTACGAGGGCTTCTTCGATAGCACTAAGATTTTCTTTGGGTGGCACCTGTAAGTCTTTCTCTCCATTTATAGCCAGTACCGGACATTTCACCTTACTCAAAGTTGGTTTAGGATCATAAGTCAGGAAAAACTTAAGCCAGGGAGATAATAAGCCCTGAAGCTGAGCTTTAATGAACACTTCCGGGTCACCTATTTGTTCTTTTTTCTCATCACTCATTTTTTCCCAATCATCCATAAACATCTGACGAAGTTTTTCTTCAATAGTTTTCTCGTCATTTTCCTCCT
>NMQN01000147.1 GCA_003575245.1 Candidatus Atribacteria bacterium 1244-E10-H5-B2
ACGTGTAGGGATAACTAAAGGTTTTTGTGCCTATCCTGCTATAGCGAGAGCTTACTTAGATGGAGGAATAAATAAATTTGGTGATTCTCGCCTAATTAATTTGAAACGTCTTAATAACGCAAAAGTTCCAGGAGAAAAATATCTTATCCGCATTCCTATGTTAAGTGAAGTTTCTGAAGTAATAAAACAGGCTGATATTAGCCTTAATTCGGAGATAGAAGTGATTAAAACTTTAGGGAAAAAGGCGGAATGCCAAAATAAAGTTCATAGAGTTATTCTTATGGTTGATGTAGGCGATTTACGAGAAGGAGTAATGCCAGAAAGGGTATTGAGTATTGTAAAAAAAATTATTTGCCTTCCAGGAATAAAATTTATTGGGCTTGGCTCAAACGTGGGTTGTTTTGGAGGGATATTACCAAGTTTAAAAAATACTATGCTTTTAATTCAATTAGCCGATAGCATTAAAGAAAAATTTAATATACCTGTAGAAATTCTTTCTGGAGGTTCTACTTGTACTCTTAAATTATTGGAAGAAGGGACATTACCCTCAGAAATAAATCAATCACGAATTGGTGAAGCTATAGTTTTAGGAACAGACACAACAGGTAATAGAAAAATCAAAGGACTCCATCAAGATACAATAAGAGTAGTAGCCGAAATTATAGAATTAAAGAAAAAACCTTCTGTCCCTATTGGTGAGATAGGAAAAGATGCCTTTGGAAATGTACCTAAATTTAGAAATAAAGGAATAAGAAAAAGAGCTATATTGGCATTAGGAAGACAAGATGTTCCTTTAGAAGGATTAATTCCTGAGGACAATAATATTGAGATATTGGGAGCAAGTAGCGATCACCTAATATTAGATGTTACTGATTCTAATGATAATTTTTATATAGGCAAGGAATTATCTTTTAGAATAAATTATATAGGAATGTTATCTCTTACTACCTCAGAATATATTGAAAAAGTTTGTGTTTAGATTTAAATTATTTTAGTTTATCCTTAAAGAATATCGGGTATATTTAACCGGAGAATAAAGAAAGATAAAAAGAATCTTTTTCTTTCTCCTGATGGTGGAATTGATCTAATTGAGAAATTCCCGAGTTATGAAAGCAAAAAGAAACGGAAAATCAAGAGGTGATAAGCTATGATCATAAAAAAATTATCCGGTTATACCAGGCTATTGCTGATTTTATCTTATTCAATTTTAAGAGGTTTAAAAGGTGAGTAAAAAGACGATATTTCTGGGAATAATGAGGCGGTATTTAAAAATGCATATCAAAGTTAAATGCAAAAATTGCGACTGGAAAGGCCAAGCGATTGTGGGGAAGAAGGGCTATCCTCTTGATAATTATAAATGTCCTAAATGTGGGAAAGATATAGAAAAAGCTAAGGGAAGATATAATTGTCATAGCGAAAATGCCGAATTAAAATAAACAAAAGGAATCGAATCCCGGCGGTCCGGCTTTCTCGCCAGAGTTCTCCGGGTTGCCGTTTACCCTGTCCCCTTAAATAAACGTTTTTTAAGAGGGGGCAGGGATATTTATAAAGGGCAGGAGCCTCCGACCTTATTGAAATGGCTATTAGAAAATTTACTCCAGCATTGCCAAAAAACCTTGACATTTCTTACCCCTACCATTATAATATAAGTAGTAAGTTTAAAATGACAAGGGGGATAAGATGAGAAAAGATATTATAACGACAGGGAATAACGAACTGACCCTTGACGAT
>NMQN01000344.1 GCA_003575245.1 Candidatus Atribacteria bacterium 1244-E10-H5-B2
GAGAGAGGGCATGGGCTGCTCCTAATCCTGAATTAGACAGGCAAAGCCCGCTCAAAAGTGCAGCCATAGCCATATTTTTACGTGCTTCTAAAATTTTTCCATCTTTTACTGCTTTGACCAAATTTTTACCAATTAGTCCTATAGCATGCAGGGCTAGGACATCGGTGATTTCCTGACTTTTCTTGCCTAAATAAGATTCTATGCATTGAGTTAATGCATCTCCACCACAGACAGCAGTGATACGAGGTGGTAGAGATAAAGTAAGTTCAGGGTCAACCAAGGCTACTTCCGGAATAAGCATGGGGTCTCTTATACTCTTTTTTAAACTAAATTTAGTGTTAGTGATTACTGCATTTTTAGTCGCTTCTGAGCCGGTACCCGAGGTAGTGGGGATGGCAATAAAAGGAATGGGTTTGTGTTGAAATTTTTTACCTTTTCCTTCGATTTCCTGATAATCAGCCGCCGAACCTTCATTGGTTACCATTGCCGAGATGGCCTTGCCAGTATCCAGGACGCTTCCTCCCCCCAGGGCTATAGCCAGATTGCAGCTTCCTTTTCGGGCAAAACTTGCTCCGGTATCCACTGTTTCTACCGTAGGGTCAGAGGGGATATTTTCATAGATTATATATTCTAAATTATTTTCCGTAAGCAAATGAGTTAAGCGGTCCAGCGCACCATTTTTTCTCATCGCACTCCTACCTAATACCACTAAAACTTTATTTCCTAATCTTTTCGCCTCTACCCCAATTTGGTTCAGACTCCCCGGTCCAAAGATAATTTTTCCCGGAGTATAAAATTCCCCTACCTTAATCAAAACTGACCTCCTTTCAAAAATAAAATTATTTTAAATTAACTTTATAATTATTTTTCTATTAAATACATTCGGAGCATATTCAGGACGCGGCGGGATGAGCGTAAACGGATTAATTGACGGTTTCCGAATAACTGGTGTTTTTGGGTAATAGTCTTTTTGCCATCATATAAAGCCATATAGACCAATCCCACTTTCTTCTTTTCCGTTGCTCCTCCCGGACCGGCAATACCGGTAATACTAATCCCTATATCACTGTGACAGCACCTCCGTACCCCTTCGGCCATTAATTTGGCCACTTGCCTGCTTACTTCTCCATATTTTCTGATTACTTCCGCCGGTACTTTTAACAGATCTTCTTTAACTTTGGCACTATAACTTATCACCCCTCCTTGAAAATATTCAGAACTTCCCGGGATTCGGGTAATCATCTCTCCCATCATCCCTCCGGTGCAGGATTCAGCTATCGCTAATTTTAATTTCCTAGTCTTTAGTAAATTTCCCACTACTTCTTCGATGGTCTCTTCGTCGCTCCCATAAACATAATTACCCAATATTTTGGTTAATTGATTAACCGAAGATTGTAACAGTTTTTCTACTTCTTTTTCAGTGGGAGCCTGGGTAGTTATCTGGACCTGAATATCTTCCGGATTAGCATAGATACCAAAAGAAAAATTAGTTTGTTTGTTCATATAATCGCGAATAAGTTCATTAACCGATGACTCTCCAAGACCAGTAATCTTTAAAATTTTGGACTTTTTAATCATAGAAGGTGGAAATTTTTCTTTTAGATAAGGGATTAGATTTTCTTCTATCAGGTTTTTCATCTCATAGGGGACACCGGGAAAAGAACATATAATTTTGTTATCTTTTTCTAAAATCATAGCCGGGGCAGTGCCATATTGATTAATGATAATT
>NMQN01000515.1 GCA_003575245.1 Candidatus Atribacteria bacterium 1244-E10-H5-B2
CGGGAAGATTCCAGGTTTTCTCTTTCATGTTTACCCAGAGTTTTTCTTTTAACAAATTACTCAAATAAGTCATCATGGAAAAAAGAAGGTTATTATGCGCCGCCCTGGCTATGTTCATGTGAAATTCCCTGTCCAATTCCATCATCTTGGGAATATTATTCATGGCTTCCTCCATTTTATTTAAGGAATCACAAATTGCATCGATGTCTTCCTGGGAAGCCTTCTTGGCGGCAAGATCAGCTATTTCGATTTCCACAGCCTTTCTTGCTTCTAACAGTTCAAAAGGACTCTCCTCTTCCTCCAGCTCCATCACTTCTTGCTCATATAAAAGGGATCTGGGCGTATCTTTTATAAAATTTCCTTTGCCTCCCCTGCTTTCTGTGATGCCCAATATTTCCAGCGCACTCAGCGCTTCTCTCACCGAAGGGCGAGAAGTGCCAAATTTCTCAGCCAGCACTTGCTCGGGAGGAAGTTTATCTCCCGGTTTTAGTTTGCCTTCTTTGATTAAATCCCGAATTTGCTCCACAATTATTATATAAACTTTTTTTGTTCGAACTTTGTTAAACATTGTCCTACTCCTTTCTCTACCTATTTTGTTATATTAGTCATATTGTCTGATAATTTTGTAATATGATATCATTAAACAATATTATATCAAATTTAAGACTTTTTTAATTAGTATAGAGAAACATTTTTAATGCTCTCAAACTATTAGTTAGTGTTCTGTAAGCCTATTACTCATTGTCACCGGATTATGGATACTCCACCATAAGCGGTAAGTAATAAAACTTTTTTTATTAAAACTCTTTTCTATTTTTTAAACAATCTTGATTACTTATCACATATTCCGGTTGCCTGGATTTCTACTTTTGCATCCTTGGCAAGCCCGCTGACTTCTATAGCCGCACGTGCCGGGTAGGGCTCGGAAAAATATTGGCCATAAATTTCATTGACCACTTTAAAATCATTCATATCGTTGAGGTATACAGTCACCTTTACCACATCATTTAAGGAAGACCCGGCAGCTTCCAAAATAGCTTTAATATTATCCAGGGTCTGCCTGGTTTCCTTTTCGATACCCCCCTCTACTTTATTACCGGTTGAAGGATCCAAGGGCAAAATACCAGAAGTAAAGATAAACCCCTTTGCTTTCATTGCCTGGCAAAATGGTCCAAAAGCAGACGGTGCATTTTCAGTTACAATAATCTCTTTTTTCATTACTTACCTCCCATATTTTCGATACTTTATAATATCTTTAAAATATTCTTTATAATTTCGCTTTTGCGATGGGTTTAGGCATAGCTACATCGTACCGGGCAACCAGAGAATGATCTGAGGAAAAGCAATCATTAAAAGGAGCCCAATCGCTATTAGAATAACAAAAGGTATTACTCCGCGTATGATATCACTTGTATTAATACCTAATTCCGGTGCAGCTGCACCTTTAAGGAAAAATATAGCATAAGCAAAAGGTGGTGTTAAAAAGGACATCTGAAGATTCACAATAATCATCATGGCAAACCATAAAGGGTTAAATCCCAGATCAATCACAATCGGAGCCAAGATGGGCACCATGATAAAAATAATACCGATCCAATCAATAAACATCCCCAGGACAAAACATACAAACATAATAAGAGCAAAAGCCATCCAACGTCCACCGGGAATAGAAAGAATAAAATTCGCCACCACATCACCGCCACCAGCGCTTAAAAATACACTGACAAA
>NMQN01000145.1 GCA_003575245.1 Candidatus Atribacteria bacterium 1244-E10-H5-B2
AAACCCCCCTTAAAACGCTTTATATTAGCTTCATTTTCGTAATTAAGAGAGAAAAGACCGATAAACTGCTTTTCTAATTCACACGAGGACCCACACCAAGCCACGCGAAAAAGAGAAAACCATAAAACTATTATAAATAAAAGGTTAGCTTTGTTTTTTACACTAGCCACACGAAGAAAGGGAAAGAGGCTTTTTAGACCCCTTTTAACCTTTTTCTGATAGAGCTAATTTCTTCTTTAAGCATTTTTTGTATATGTTCTAAAATAGGAGTTTTATTCCCTGGAGTAAGTGGACCCATTATAGCTTTATAGATATTTCTTTTCTGTTCGAGTTCCAGTTTAACCCACCAGTTATCAAGATATTCCTCACTTTCCAATTCCTTTTTATGAATAGCTTTAAAATCTTTAAGGTTATCAAAATTTAACCAACTTTCATAAATAAATTGCTTATATTTAAGGTCGATATATCCCCAGTAGCAGTTATATCTTGCTTCGCTTATTTCCCTTTTCTGATATATATCTCCACCGGGTATTAAACCGCTTCGTTGCCTTCGTATCATTTCTTCAGTATTGCCATGATAAGATTCTTTACTTCTTTTCTTAGCCATAGCTTTGATCCCCCTTTTTTCCCTTTTCCTTTTTTGTAAGAATTCCTTTAACTTCTTTAACCTAACCCCTGATCCTTAGTTATCATTCCTTGACAATATTGGCAAGTAGAATAGCAACCTCTTAATTGAAACTCAAGAAAGACAACCTTCTTATCTATTTTTTACTTCTAAAAACTTGCTAAAACTTGTCTTTTTATCAGAATAACCTTCGATTCTTTCGATTTGTTGATAGACTCCTGACCTCATAAAATAGTATCGCTAAAAAGCAGGAAACCCTTACTATTATATCAGGATAGGGGTAAAGCCCTGACACTTTTTAACCCTGCTTTTTTAATGTTTCCAACGCGTTGGAAAGAAGTAGAATTTGTAGAATTTAAAAACCCCCTAAAAGTGTATCTTTGTTACATTAAAAAAATCGATCCACACGGAGAAATGAAAAAATTTTTATAGACCTTCATAACCCCTTTTTTTGGTCCGAGCCACACCGATAACCTAGCCACACCGAGCCACACGGAGCAGATGCAAAAGAGGTCTTGTAACCCTTGAAAACAAACGACTTTTTTTTCTGACTTTTTGACTTATTTTGGCTTTATAATCTGTTATATTTACAAGAATCGCCCGAATTGTCATATAAGTTAAATGACAAAACAGATATTCACTTACATTTTCGAAAATTGAGCCATTTTTTACCATTTTTTATTACTTTTTACCACACCGAACCACACCAACGAATGGCTTTATATCAACCTTTTTTGCATTTTTATTCTGTGAGGCTCCCACAGTTATACAGAATCGCTTTTGTATTAAATGGAAAACAAAGACTCATTGGACATTATCGGTTATCAAACGAAACCCCTTATATTCCCTTCTCTAACTTCTTTTTTAAGCATTCTTCCATATCTCTATAAACTTTTGCTCTCGATTCTTTAGTAAGCCCGGACATCGCTTCTTTATAGATAGATATTTTACTTCCAAGAGAGAGCTCTCTCCACCAATTATTAAGATAGTCTTCGCTTCTCAATCCCTCTTTGGGCACATCTTTATAATCTCTATCGTTCTCATACGTTTTAAGAATAGACTGCTTATTCCTAAAAGCAGACAGCTCCCACCAGCAATC
>NMQN01000111.1 GCA_003575245.1 Candidatus Atribacteria bacterium 1244-E10-H5-B2
ATAATGGAATTAAAATATCAGTATAAAACACTTGTGGGAGAGAAGGGGGTAACCCTATCCGGGGGTCAAAAACAGAGATTGTGCATTGCCCGGGCGATTATTAGAAGACCCCAAATTCTTATTCTTGATGATGCTTTAAGTTCGGTGGATACCAATACCGAAAAGGAGATTATCCGGAATTTAGGAAGTTATTCTAAAGGTACTAAAGGCATTACTACCATTGTAATATCACACCGCATATCTTCATTTATAAAAGCAGATAATATATTTGTCCTGGATAAGGGAAGAATAGAAAGTAGCGGTACCCATCGAGAACTAATTAGAAAATCTGAAATTTATAAAGGTATTTACAAAATTCAAAAATTGGAAGAATAAAGATGAAAGAAGAAAAATTATATTCTGGTCTGGATAAAAAAATATTTTCTAAATTATGGCAATATGGAAAGCCTTACGGGGGGAAGATTTTAATAATATTCATTCTCATTCTGGCTATAAGCGGCATACAGATCCTCCTTCCCTTGATCACTAAAAATGTGGTGGATAATTATATTGAAAGAAGTTATCTAAGGCTAATCCTTAATGACAGGACGGTTGAGGTTACCGATAAATATAAAGCCTACCGGGTTAGTACTGATAATATCATTTTTATCCCTTCAAACCTACTGAATAAAGATGAATACCTGGAACTGCAGAAAGATTCACTTATCTTGCCTGAAAGATATTTAATGATTAAAGACGAAGAAGGGATGGATAAATTAAAACAATATCAACTTAGTATCATCAAAATCAAAACAGATAAAGGTAGTTTTATTCCTTATTCGGAAATGCAGAAAATTTCTTCGGATAATCTTAAGACCTTAAGATATGATGATTTGAAAATGGTAAAATTATTCGCTCTCTTATACGTTGGACTTCTTCTGATATCTTTTATTTTCAATTATATTCTTATCTATTGAGGCAACTCTGCAGGCCTCTGTTATCTCTTCTAAAGTCGCATCAGGTTTGGCAAACCTGACATTACCTTCTATGGTATCTGAAAAAAGAAAAGAATCCTGAGGGACATGTCCTATGCTATCCCTTACTGCTGCTATCTTTATCTTTTTATAATCTATAGAATCATAAAATATTCTTCCTTTCCGGGGTTCGATAATCCTTAAAATCAACCTTGCTATTATACTTTTCCCGGAACCTATCCTCCCACATATTCCAATATACTGCCCTTTTTCTATATCAATATTTATGTTATCCAGAACAATCTGTTCCCCATAAGAAAAGTAAATGTTCTCCAGTTTTATGCTGCCTTCTAAGGGATGATACTCTGCACGAGGGGCATCATAAATATCCGGTTTCTCTTCAAGGAGCTCAAGTATACGTTTATAAGAAGCATTGCCTCGTTGGTATACATTAGTCACCATTCCTACTGCCATCATAGGCCAGACAATAATCCCCATATAGGAAAAGAAGGCAACTAATTCACCGGTAGTAAGCTCATTAAGGATAACTTGCTGGCCTCCTACCCAGAGTATTATCGCCATGCCAATCTCGGCAAATAAGAATATTAAGGGAAACATAGTTCCCCAAATTTTAATAAGAGAAATATTTTTCCCCAGATACTCCTGGCTTAATTTATCAAAGTTCTTAGATTCAGGCTCTTCTTGCTGAAATGCTTGAATAATCTTTATACCGGATATCATTTCCCGCACTTTTTCAGTTAACAGAGAAAA
>NMQN01000008.1 GCA_003575245.1 Candidatus Atribacteria bacterium 1244-E10-H5-B2
AACCCAAATCTATATTTCACAGTATGAGATAGGAGGACTTGTTCCTTCTAAGAAAATGATTAAGAAGATTGTTGAGATTCTGGACCTTGATAAAGAAATATTTGTTAAAGATCTTTCCCAGTTCTATCAGGCCAAAAAGAAAGAGTTAAAGAAACAAATAAAGGAGAGGTAAAACTTGCCAAATACCGAGGCGAAAAGGGGTATCACGATAAGTAAGATTGGAGAGGGCATTTTAATATCTCTAAATAGAGAAAAGTAAATTCCAAAATACTTGAGTATTAAATAATAGGGGAGATAGTCTATGAAATAAGGTGCCAATAAAAATACTTATAGCGATGCTCAATAAGATAGTTATCTTTAAGTTAATAAGCTAAAAATAAATTTTAAGGAGTGATAATATGCTTAAAGGAAAAGATATATTAAATACTGCTCAGTTTTCGCTTCAGGAACTAAGTTTAATTATTAATACCGCAGCTCGTTTTGAAAATCAAGTCAAAGATGGTGGTATCATAAAAAATATGGCAGGTAAAGTGATGGCAGCCTTATTTTTTGAACCCAGTACTCGAACTCGTCTTTCTTTTGAAACAGCAGCAAATAGATTAGGAGCGCGAGTCGTCTCTATGGCTAATGCTGCTAGTTCTTCCAGTGCTAAAGGAGAATCTCTGGCAGACACTATTAGAGTAGTTGATGGTTATGTAGATGTTATTGTTATGCGTCACCCCATGAAAGGTTCTGCCCAGATTGCTGCTGATAATGCCCAACATCCAGTTATTAATGCAGGTGATGGCACTGGTCAACATCCTACCCAAGCTCTTTTAGATCTTTATACTATTCGTAAAGAAAAAGGAATTTTAGGTGGACAAACGGTAACTTTTTTAGGTGATTTAAAAAATGGAAGGACGGTGCATTCTTTAGGATACTTTATGAGTTTATGCAAAAATAAGATGATTTTTGTTTCACCAGAATCCCTACGAATGCCTAAAGAGATAACTGCTGACCTTAGAAGTCGGGGAGCAGAAATCGAAGAGACTGAAGACCTAAAAAAAGCCTTAGTGGTTAGCGATATTGTTTATGTTACCCGAGTTCAAAAAGAGCGTTTTGAGGATCCAGCGGAATACGAGAAAGTTAAAGGTTCTTATATAGTAAATAGGGATATTATAAATCAAGCTAAAAAAGGTATTACTATTCTCCACCCCTTACCGAGAGTAGATGAAATAGCGACTGATGTTGATGATTATGAAGGAGCTGCCTACTTTAGGCAAGCTCATAATGGAGTTTTTGTTAGGATGGCTCTCTTAGCTTTAGTTACTGGAAGAATATAAATTTGTTAATTTGTATTTTAGTATAAATAAAGAAGGAAGTGATAGCATGGAATTACAAATGTTGATAAATGCCATTCTATTAGGAGGATTGTATGCCCTGATGGGTATAGGTTTTTCCTTACAATGGGGAATCAGCGGAATTATTAATTTATCTTATGGGGCAATGGTTATATTAGGTTCTTATATTTCCTTAGAATTTTTCAATTTATTCCACATAGACCCTTTTATTAGTATGATAATGTCTGGGGCTATTCTTTTTGTAATAGGAGCAATAATATATCGTGGACTTTTACAACCTTTCCTTAAAGGCGGAATTATTTTTACTCTTATTTTGACTTTTGCTGTAAGGTTGATTGTAGAAAATATTTTGTTGAAAGTGTGGTCTGCTAATTATCG
>NMQN01000394.1 GCA_003575245.1 Candidatus Atribacteria bacterium 1244-E10-H5-B2
GGCCAACTCAACCTATTTCTCCCATTGATCAAAGCCCAACCAGTAATTCCCGGTTTAACTTCTAATCTCCGCTTCTCTCTTTTGGTATATTTATTTACTTGATGAGGCAATGCCGGCCTCGGTCCCACCAAACTTATTTCACCTTTAAACACATTAATTAATTGAGGCAATTCATCTATTCCCCATCTTAAATATTTTCCTACTCGAGTTATCCGACTATCATTTTTTGCTATCTCATATCCCAATCCCATCTCTACTGCATTATCTACCATCGTCCTCAACTTATAAGCCTTAAATATTTTCCCATCCTTTCCTGCCCTCTTTTGTGTGGAAACCCCACGGGCAAGCCCGTGGCACCTTAAACCAGTTCAAGCTTCGCTTGACCTAAATCCTGAGTTTTCTGCCATCTTATGTATTCTAATATGCTCTTTTCATCCAGGCCTATAGTAGAGACAAAGTATCCTGGTGACCAGACGATGTTTTCTTTCCAGTATACCTTGGATAGCCAGGAAAACTTTTTCCTTAAGTGACTTGCAGTTTGAGATTTTATTCTACTTATAACCTCGGACACTTTGTATTTGGGTGGTATTATCATCACCATATGAATATGATCTATCTGGATATTGTATTCGATGATCTCACAGCCGGATAGACTTCTTATAATTTTAGGAAAAAGTTTTCTTAAGTGCCCCCGTAGGCCAGGATTTAGGATACGGCGGCGATATTTGCATACCCATACTATGTGATATTCGGTGCGATATGCACTATGTCCTGATAGTCTTATTTCCATAAGTACATTGTAACATATCGCCGCCTAACCATTCATCCACGGGCAAGCCCGTGGTATTCTGCCCTTCGGGCTAATAAAAAAGACTGGTCCCTTAGAATCTAGCTTGATAAATATACCAAAAGAGAGAAGCGGAGATTAGAAGTTAAACCGGGAATTACTGGTTGGGCTTTGATCAATGGGAGAAATAGGTTGAGTTGGCCGGAGAGAATAAAATTAGATATCTGGTATATTGATCATTGGTCTTTATGGTTAGATTTAAAGATATTATTTAAAACTGTTTGGGTGGTTATTTTTACTCGAGAAGGAATTTATGGGAAGGATGGTGTAACGAGGGATTATGAAGGAGAGATTTGAAAAATGGCAATATCCTGAAATTAAAGAAGGGAAACTTACTAAATATAATTGGATGGTTCAAAATAAAGATGGTCTTAAAATAGGGCATAAAACTGATATCGGGGCATTTACTTATATTAATGCGAAAAATGGGGTAGTAATTGAGGATTTTGTTCAAGTTGGTTCTCATTGTTCTTTGTATTCAGAGTCCACCATAGATAGCAAAGTGGGGCAGATAATTTTAAAGAAAAATTGTAAAATTGGTAGCCATAGTGTGATAATGCCCGGAGTTACTGTAGGAGAAAATTCAATCATTGGAGCGTTTAGTTTTGTAAATAGAGATGTACCGGAAAATGTTGTAGCTGCGGGTGTACCGATTAAGTTGATAAAAAAGAGAGAAGGAGAATAGAATTGTGAAGCGGGTTCAAGTGCCTTTATCCAGTCCGGATATTATAGAAAAGGATATTGAAGCTGTGGTAGGGGTTATGAAGACCAGATATTTGAGTATTGGGCCTGAATACAAAGAACAATGAGAACCAACTTGAACAAAATCCTCAATTACTACCCCATTTTTCGCATTAATATAAGTAAATG
>NMQN01000420.1 GCA_003575245.1 Candidatus Atribacteria bacterium 1244-E10-H5-B2
TCATCTCTGGTATTAACCATTTTAACCGGTCGGTCGGTTTTTAAAGCTAAGAGGGCAGCCCGGGCAGCCATAGAAGACATAACTTCATCTTTGCCACCAAACGAGCCTCCCATATGATTCTGAATTATTCTCACTTTGTTCAGGGGTACCTTAAGCACACTTGCTACGGCATTCCGACAGGAAAAAGGATTCTGAATCGAACCATAGATAGTTACCAAAGTATTATGTTCATGGGGCACTGCTACGAGAGACTCAGGTTCGATATAACCGTGTTCTACAAATTGAGTGGTATATTCTCTTTCCAGTATTACCTCTGCCTGAGCGAAACCTTTTTCTGCATCCCCTTTTCTCAATCGATGATGAACTACCTGATTATTTTCCAATTCTGAATGGATTAAGGGAGCATCTTTTTTCTCGGCTTCTTCCGGGTCAAAAATACCCGGTAATTCCTCATACTCTACCTCAATTAACTCCAGGGCCTTTGCAGCGGCCTCTTTAGTTTCGGCAGCAGCGACAGCAATGCCATCACCGATATAAAAAACCTGTTGTCGAGCTAAAACCTGTTGATTTTGAACAATTACTCCAAATTCATTATTAGGGATATCTTCTGCTCTTATAATCGCTTCAACACCCGGATAGGCTAGAGCTTTTTCAATATTTACCTTCACAATTCGAGCATGGGGATATTTACTTCGTAAAACTTTACCATAAAGCATATTGGGAAAGAAAAAGTCAGCGCCAAATTTAGCTTTGCCGGTAACCTTTTCGTAGGCATCAACTCGCCTTATCGGCTTATTAATTTTATCATAATCCATCTTCTTCGCCTCCCTTTCCTGTGTAACAGAGAACCGTCCCCGGTCACATCAGAGTTTAAAGTTCTTTAAGGAGACCGGTTTTCTCGTTAAACTCTTTAATTAATTTATCAATATTGCTTGTCTGTTTGTGGATACCGCCCCAGTAATTCTCATAATCATACCATTGAGCATCTAACTCCTCTATATCTTTGCCCTGTTGTTCTATCCAGGTAAAGTATTTGAGGTTATGGATTCTTTTTCTATCCTGATAGGTTAATTCTTGCATATAATCAGTAGTAAGTGCCTGCAGGTTACGATGAAAATCGATAACTGCATCAGCTTCATCATAGGGACCAAATTCTTCTTCCAATTCTTTTAAGCGTGAACCATACAGTTCCATAGAATCTGTAAAGACAGTTAGAACTATATCTTTTTCGGTAAGTTCATAATATTTAGCAAACTTTATAGCCATAATCATATTGGCCACACTGGAGATTCCCATTAGAGGTAATTTTTCAATTATTTCTGCAGGAACACCTTTTTTACTCAAGTATTTCTGGCCAATAGGTTCATTGAATAGACGGATTATCCCCATACTGTTGCTATCGTCTACGGCAATAACCATATCAGTATTTTTTGCATTATGAATCCAGGGAACATGTTTATCTCCTATCCCTTCAATGCGATGAGCACCAAAACCATTAGCAAGAAGTGTGGGACATTGTAAGGCTTCACCGGCAGCTATCCTACTGGTAGGGTATTTTTCTTTCATATAATCTCCACAACCTAAGGTACCAGCGGAACCGGTAGTTAGCACCACTCCTACATAATTATCTTTGGAGCTCATAATCTGGGATAAGACTTCTTCCATGGCCTGTCCGGTAACTTCATAATGCCATAGGTGATTACCAAATTCATC
>NMQN01000317.1 GCA_003575245.1 Candidatus Atribacteria bacterium 1244-E10-H5-B2
AATATTCAGGATATCCTTAGGGGGTAAAAAGAAGTCGCGAAATTTGTAACTAAAAGACATAATTTTGAAATTAAAATTGGACTCTGGCTTATCCATAGTAGTTTCTCCTACCTAATTAGTTTTCTCCTTTAGTTAAAGCTCTGTTCAGTCAATTATTTTCCTTACTATTTTTATCTTATAACCTCTACAATATCAGTGGGCATTATGGGAATATTAGAAAATTTAGTTGTAACCAGGGCTATAGAAAGTTTTTCTTTAACTGTCATTATCCTTGCCTGGGCAATTAAATCTAATTCCCTATCCAGGATTTCGTTGGTTTTGGGATCTAATATAACTTCCCCTTCCTGGAAGATTTTTATTTCATCTCCTACTTTAATGCCAGAATCTTCCCCCAGATTTATATACACTTTAGTTATTGCCCCACTTGAAGTTGATTCTACTTTTACTACATATCCTTCTAAAGGCAGGGAAGAGACTACTATTGCTCTACTATCCATCTTTACCGCGAATTCCGCTGCAGCTTGCAAACAGACATCTTCTATAGCAGAGAAAATATCGGTTGCCGATTCAGAAGACAAGCCTAATCCTCCTGCCACAGGAACTCGAATAGATACTCCGGATTTTGAAGTGGTTCCTTTTTTTACTTCAGAAAAAACAATTTCTCCTGTTGTAACATTTATCGCCCTTATTGTTACGGTAACTGAAGCAGATGATTTTTTTAGACTTAATGGTCCTATTTTAATTCCTCCCGATTTCTTGTAAATTATGCTGGTTACACTTCCTGTAACTATTAAATCTACACCGAGCATTTTCCCAATTTTAACTGCGGTAGAAGGGTCAACTCTTCCGGAATAAGCTTGAAAATCTTGTTCTTTCAAGATAGCGTCTAACTTAACCCTTTCGAATACCCGAAAGCCCCCAGCCTTTATTAGGGCATTTATCATTAAATCTGTTGCGGTCTTAGACAATTCTGAATCAATACGCCAGATGTAACCCGGGGCGGTAGAGTCAAATCCGATAACTGCTACTCTGGGTAGCTCTTTAGAAAATCCCACACTCGAAACTATTAAAATAATTATTATAACCATCAAAACTCTCAAAGTTATATTTCTTCTCTTTATCATTTTTATAACCTCCCATTTCTTGTTATTTTAAAATATCTTAAATAAAATTCTCTTTATAAGTTCTTTTTAAAAGCGCAAAGATAATACACACAGTAAAAAAGTATTACTATATTTATATACTTTATATAATATCAAAATTCCTTCTTTTTTTAAAATTATTTTAAAAAAATCTTATTAGTTTCTATCAGCATTTCTAAAATTAACTAATTCTCCAGAATATTAAAGGGGGTGCTCTCTATCATCAAAGTTACCGTTAAGTGGTTGATAAAGAACCATCCCCTGATATAACCATAACTTGCTCAAAAAAATAAAACCTGACAGAGGACCGTCCCCTGTCAGGTTTTACAGAACCATCTGTTACACTTTGGGTAAATCTTTTAAAGCCTCTTCAATTTTTTCCTGGGGATAGGCATAATCTTTTAATTTTCCGGCAAAATAAGCTTCATAAGCAGCCATATCCATATGTCCATGCCCACTGTGAGCCAGTAATATCGTTTTTGACTCTCCGGATTCTTTACATTTAAGTGCTTCATCAATAGTAACCCGAACAGCATGGTTGGTTTCCGGCGCACCAATAATCCCTTCAT
>NMQN01000144.1 GCA_003575245.1 Candidatus Atribacteria bacterium 1244-E10-H5-B2
CATCCAGCTCGATAAGGGAATTAAGATAAAACCTAAACCCATACTAAAAGAAAAGTTCCTAATTAAACTAAAAAATATGATAACCAGGATAAACCATAGTAGTAATTGCCTTTTCATCAAGACCATCATAATGCCTAAACTGGTAGCTACTCCTTTGCCACCACGAAAATTAAGAAAAATGGGCCAGTTATGTCCAGCAATGGCCATTAAAGAACATAAAATCATACCTGAACTGTTCATTTCCAGGGATTGGGCTATCCAGATTGGAACCGCCCCTTTGGCTGCATCAATTAAGAAAGTAATAAAAGCATGAAAGGGGCCGAGTAGGTGATAAATATTTAAAGCTCCCATATTTTTGTAGCCATATTTTCGAATATCTCCGCCCTTTTTCTTTTTGAAAATTAAATAAGCTGTTGGTGTAGAACCAAATAGATAGCTTAGGCCAGCTCCTAATAAGATGTTCATCTAAGTCCCTCCCAACTTTCCAACTTAGTTGTTTTACACCTTATAAATATCATTTAGATTTAGAACTATATATTTATATTATATGTCTACATTAATAATACTACAAAAATTTAAAAAATCCTTTATTCTTATTTTTTGTCATATTTATTTTCTTTAAAGCTTCTCCAACAGTTCTTTTGCCCATTTACTGTAGTAGGGCTCATCACCGGCAATTGCCTTCTCCAACAAAGGCTTTGCTTCCTTCTTTTTTCTCCTATCTATCAGTAATTCTGCAAAATAAACCAAACCTTCGGGGTCATCAGGAAAATATTCATGGTGTTCCTCAAAATATCTCTGGGCTCTTCTTTTGTTTTTAAAAGGGAAGGGAAGCTTATGCCAGAATCGTGCTATAGCCAACATCGGACCTCCTATATCATACATTTTATCTATTTCATAAGCAGCGTAGAAGGCGTCTTGAGTACTTCTTTTCAACCCCTCTCTCAGGGCTTTAAGTATACTAACTCCATCAGAGTAAGTTCCTGCACTAAGTCCAAAATAATAGTGTCCCTCAATTTTCTCAGGTTCAAGTTCCTGGGCTTTTTCTGCATACCCCATCCCTTTTTTCCCATATTCTTTACAAATGTCTTTCCATCCTTCATGCTCCCCTTCAAGAGCATGGTCAGCATACTCTCGATGGGCACGGGCACATTTCCAGTTGGCCTCATAACTGTTTGGATTGGCTTCCACCGCCTTGATGTAGAAAGGTATTGATTCCAATATACTGGTTATCTCCCCTTTTTCAAAAAGTGCATCAGCTTCTATAAGGGGATCCTCAGCCATTGAAACAAAGTGGAAGGAAAACAAGAACATACAAACAAGAACATACAAAAAAACTCTCTTCATAATAACTCCTCCTAAATATAATATTAAAAGTAGAAACAGTAACTAATTCTCTGTATTAATAAGTTCAACCAATAATGTCTTTGATTTACTTTTAGTTATTATAATATACTTTGGTAAAAAAGAAAAGAAATAAAAGCTCCAATCACTCCTGGCATTTACTTTCTCAGTCAGCTTATCATCTCTTATCTACTTTCTTATGTGGCACTGCCGCTAATCATAACCATTCACTGTTCTGTTGCCGTAGGAACAGTAAATACTCGGGCAGCTAAATCTTTATCAATCATCAAAAGACCTCTGCCGTCTTTCCCGATAAATTTTAATTTCTGGATAATCTCAGCAGGGCTCGCCTCTTCTTCAATCTGTT
>NMQN01000315.1 GCA_003575245.1 Candidatus Atribacteria bacterium 1244-E10-H5-B2
GTTACAGGTAAGGAATTAGTAGTCATCGATGCAGATGATCCTTCAAAATTACCAGAACTATTTAAGCTATTACCAGAAGCAGAAAAAACTACAAGAGTTAAAACTAAAAGGTGTTTTCATTTCTACTTTAGCAATAATGGAAAGCAGAAAATAAGGTCAACGGATAACCTCTTTAGTTTAGGGATCGAACTAAAAGCTATGGGCAGGTATGCAGTAGCTCCACCTTCAAAGATAGATAATTTTACCTATCACTTTCTGATTCCCTTATCACAAATAAAACCCTTACCTGAAAAGATAATTAAGTATTTAGAAGGAACTTTACCAGGAATAGAAACAGGGATAAAAGAAGGTGGGCAGGCTCCTGGCGTAGAATATAAGAGAAAAAAGGCTTTATCTTTGCCCCGGTATAATGGGCTTGATAGATATTGTATAGGACAGATATTAAATAGGGAATTGAAGGCAGGGGAAAGGGGGAATAAAGGGGAAAGGGATATCAATTTATTCATTCTTTATAATTTGCTATTGCAGAATAAAAACAGGCTGGATCACGCTAAAAAAATTACTATCCTTAAAAACAATTCATTAGCGAAACCTCTTACTGAGCAGGAAATGGAAAAGCTTTTTAAGAAAGGGTATCGTTTCAAATGCTCTACAATACGGGAAACTTTACCTTACATCAGATGTGATAAATGCAGGTTTAAATTTAAAGGGGGTGTTTTAGGAGTGAGAAACATACTGATTAAGAACATAAGAAAATTACCAGAATTAACTAGCACAGAAAGCAAGATCGCTTTACTATTAGGAACCTATTACGAAGGGGAAGAACCTACAATCTATGAAATAGCTAAAAAAACAGGTATGAATAAAAACACAATTAAGGAAGCGGTCAAGAAACTAAAAAAGGAAGGTATAATCAAGAATAGGTTAAAAAGTTAACCTATCAATTCTATATTTTATAAGGGTTACAGAAGCAGGAAGGGGTAATAATATACTATCTTAGTTTTTCTTCTCTTATCTTAGCCCTTAATACCCTGATATCTTAGAATCTTCTCACAGGTAAATATTAGGAATAAAAAGAATTAAGAGGATAGTAAATATAGAAAAAGAGGATTCGGGGCGAACATATGTATTTTGTTTAATTTAGGTGATATTCAAAAAAAAGGAGATAAAAAAAATGAGTGAAATTATAAAAAAAGAACAAAAAGAGAAAATCGTTGAGGTAATGAGAAGAGTTGAAAAAATTATCTTAACTCCGGAAGGTGATTTTGAAAATGTGAATCTTAAATTGCTTCAATCTATGCAAGCAGATATAAGATTTTTAGTTAATAGATTAAATCGATATATAAATATGCTCGAGAACATAGAAGATTTTAAAGAACTTTGGGAGAGTTTGATAGGCAAGAGTAATTTTGAATCAGCGTTTAAGATATATCTTACTAAAATTCATGGTGCTAATATGCCCGGTGGTGAAGATGATATACCCTTCTAAAAAAAAGGGGTGATCTAATGTTACCGGAGAGAAAGTTTAGTTAAGCACAGCGTTCAATTAGGGGCTTAAAAGGGATACAAAAAAAATCTTCTATTCGAACCTGTGGCTCCCTGTGGTTATTCAACCAGGGCTTTAGTCCCTAATTAACACAAGTCTTAATGTGTTATATTATTTTAGAAGATAAAAATGCTGTTAAAACTATATAATAATAAAGGTTTTT
>NMQN01000861.1 GCA_003575245.1 Candidatus Atribacteria bacterium 1244-E10-H5-B2
CCTCTTAATATTTCTTCTTTTAATTTTTGGGCAATTTCTCGAGCTTTAGCATAACTGGAAAGGGGAGAGACGGGAACATCTTTCTCCCGAATGGTAATATTCCCCTCCCTTAGTTGCTTATAATTTACCCTGCCCAAAGAGGGCCTTTTTAAATGAGGAAAACTATAATCAATTATCTCAGTCCATATATCTTCATCTTTTACAGCCACACTTTTCATTATTTCACTATTCAAAATGGGAATTGGTATTCCTAGGCCTACCACCAAAGTCACTCCATACCCTTTAAAAGTTGCCGCACGAATATAATCTGTACTCATCTCTTTTAAATTTCCAATTACTGCCAATGTACCGCCTTTATAGACTGTTTTATCGGCTTCACCTTTTAACACTTGAGGATAAAATTGCGTTCCTTCCCAAGTTATATAACCTTGTGTTCCCCCTAAAAAGATACGAGTTCCGATACCGATAGTTCTAAATTGAGGGTCATTAAGCAAAGGACTTAATTGACCGCTGGTACAATAATTTGCATTTCCCATATTAGGAAGCAAGATTCCCATATAGGTATATATTTTCCTATCAGAAGTATTGATTGCCACATTATAGTTTTGATAACCATTTCGAGGATTAAATAAAATTGCTTGATTTATACTTTTCTTGGTTATATAACTTTCTATTTCCCGGCGAGGGTAACAATCTGTACCCCGAGATATAGCCTTCAGTTTGATTTTCTCCCCAGAAATTAAATCTTCAATGACATGAGCTCCTCCATATTCCATCCCTTGGCTTTCAGAAAGCTGAGTAGCTCCCAAATAAACATCAACTGCCGCCAACCCCGCATAAGCTTCAACATCATTTAACCAAACTTTTTGCATTCGGATAGGGGGATCACTATGCCCGAAATTAATTATTGCCCCTGAGGAACACATTGGCCCAAAAGTACCGGTAGTAACCACATCAATTTCTTCTGTAGCCTTTTTTATACCCTTTTCCTCAACTATAGGAATAATTTCTTCGGCAGTTACTATTACAACCTTACCGTTTCTAATCTTGGTATTAATTTCTTCATAAGTTCTTTGTATGGTCAAAAAATAACCCTCCTACTTCACCCTCTACTCTTTTTTATCTGTAGGGAAATTATGTTTAACATCTTTTCGGTTGCTTCTATAGCTGCTAAAACTTGATCAGGGTTAATCCCTTTGGTAATAAAAGTTTTATGATTTTGCCATCCCCAGGTAATGGTGCACTGCACTAAGGCATCTGTTTTTCCTCCTGGAGGTATATTAACCGTATAATCCAAAAGAGTTGGCAAGGGATAATCTATTTTTTTTGCTATTTTTCTAATGGCATTCATAAATGCATCATATCCCCCATCTCCTTGGGCACTCTCTTCTAATTCTATCTCTTTATCCTTTCTTTTATCTTTATACAGTAATTTAATTACAGCAATGGGTTTCAATTCCATACTGGTTACTATATTGCATAATTCCAATCTAAAGGTCTTTTCTTGAGGTGTTTCCAAAACATCTGAAATAATATAAGGTAAATCCCCTGCTGTAATAGTTTCTTTTCTATCGCCAAGTTCAATAATTCTCTTTAACACATGTTTTTTTTGTGTTTTAGTAAGTTCAATGTCAATTTCCTCTAAATTATATTCTAAATTAGATTTTCCACTTAATTTACCCAAAGCATATTGTCTCTTACGATTAAAC
>NMQN01000110.1 GCA_003575245.1 Candidatus Atribacteria bacterium 1244-E10-H5-B2
GGTAGGTTTAGGCGGAGCAATTGAAGTGTTAGGAGTTCATCACCGGATATTCACCGATGGCTCTGTATCCGGTTTTACCGGTAGTGCGGGCTTTAACGGGATTGTGGCTGCTTTGTTTGGTCAGCTTCACCCTATTGGGACAATCCCGGCTTCTCTGTTATTAGGAGCGCTTCTTACCGGAGCAAATAAAATGCAAAGAGTAGTGCAAGTGCCTTCTGCATTAATTGGCGCTTTAAACGGTCTGATTGTACTCTTTGTAGTAGGAAGCGAGTATCTGCGTCGCAGTCAGACTCGGCGGATGGAACGAACTGCAAAAGTGAAAAATATATACAAGGATAGCAAAAACAACTGCAACTATTGTTCCAAAATGCAGGCGGGTAGGAATAAGGCGGGGAAGATCAACTGCTTGTGTCAAACGTGCAGTCTGAGGGATAAAGGAGCCAAGTTTTACCTGGAGCGGGTCCATTATCGGTCCGCGAAGAAGATAATTCATCCCATAAGCCGCAATGTAATTCAGCATGATTGTGCTCAGAATCTCGTTTACATTAAAATAAGCCTTAAGAAATCCGGCGATTCCTGCCCACATTGCTCCGCATAAGAGCCCAACGGTCAAAACGATTATAATCAGTATCCAGCCTGGTAAATTTGGAAAGTTAAGACAAACTATGGTTGCAGAGAGAGCCCCGGCTACAAGCTGACCCTCCCCTCCGATGTTTAATACGCCAGCTCGAAAGGCAATGCAGATTCCCAGCCCTACAAAAAGCAAAGGGGTTGCCTTGACTATTGTATCTGCTATGGCATTCATGCTCCCAAATGCGCCTTTGAGCAGGGCCTGGTAAGCAGCCAGGGGGCTTATTCCGAGAATGGCAATCATTATTGCCCCAATTAATAACGCAAGGAAGAATGCCGCTATGGGGATAAGGTTCATTAATATTTCCCGGACATTCTTATATTTCATTTTACCACCTTTATATCTTTTACTTACGAATTGCGGTATATATAGGTATAAGTTTTTAAATTAAAAAATGATTAGTATTTTATTCAACAGTAATTATTGCGCCACCTTCTTCGATCTATTCTTCCCATTTGAAATCGGTTATTTCTGCTAATTGGTAAATTTTCATTTTAACTATTCATTTTGGAAGGATATACTATTTCTCGGATTTTCTTCTGTTTTCGCCGGATCTTCTGTCCTGGACATTTCTGCGTTTAAGTCCTTTATAATTCGGGTCATTAAATTTTCTGCAGCCTTCCCCTGATCTTCTTTCTTTTACGGAACGGCGCTCTTTTTTCTTTTCCATAGTATTTTTTCCTCCTTTAATTTACCTGTCTAATATTTTTTATACACCATAATTAAAGTTCTACAAGGGTGATGCAAAATCCTTTTTTTGAATAAAAGTTTTTAGTTTTTGGTTATTGGTTATTAAATAGAGAGGAAAGGATAGATTCCCATTTTCATGGGAATGACACATCATTAATAAACACATATACAAGATACAAGATAATTTAGTTAGCTGTTAGGCGGTAGTGCCTGTCTTGAGGTTAACCCAGCTTCTGCTCCTGGCACTGTTGATGAGTGCTTCGATTACTTGCATATTTGCCCTAGCATCTTCGAGTGGTACCGGAACCTCTCTATCTTCCAGCACTGCCCGGGAAAACAGGTCTCCCTGAATCGTATATTGGTCGCAAACTTCCAGC
>NMQN01000645.1 GCA_003575245.1 Candidatus Atribacteria bacterium 1244-E10-H5-B2
GGGAGTATTTGCCGGAGATTTAGAAGAAGCTCATAAGCAAGCAGTAAGACAGATAATAAAATACGTTACTATACCCCTGGATAAAGAATATGATGTTGTTATTACTCATGCTGGCTTTGTAGGCATTAACCAATACCAAACAGCCAAAGCTGCAGTAGTTGCTATCCCGGCTTTAAAACCCAATGGTAAATTAATTATGATAGCAAATAATAATGATAAGGATTTAATTGGCAGCGAGAAATATAAAGCAGTTTTACATCTATTAAAAATAATAGGAGCAAAACAATTTAATCATTTGATTTTATCACCTGATTGGACTTTTATTCCTGATCAATGGCAAGTGCAAATGTGGACTCGCTTGTTTTCCAAAATTCCTCCAGAGAATTTTATTTATTACAGTCCTCGACTTTCTTTTAATGATTACAAAATTATTCCTGGTGTTGATGGAAACATATTTCTTCCCGGATCTGAAAGATACAAAGGTAATTTTAAGAATGCTGCTCAAGTGATTGAAAAAGCGCTGGAAGCAGCAATATGTGAATTAAAAAGCGCTGGACAAGAAAAAATAAGGATAGCCTATTTAGCCGATGGCCCCTATGGAGTCCCGGTAAAAAGTTAGCGTAAAATTTATATAAACAAAAACTCTTTTTAGCAAAGGAGGTAAACTACATCCAGAGTACTATAACCATAATCTTTCACCAGGTCAAGATTAAAATTCCTATTAAAGATCTAAGATTTAATAGTATAGAGAACATAATCTTTAAAATATCCCAGAATATAAGTCGTAAGATAACAGAAAAAGCTATTACCGATATAGATAAATATTTAAGGAATAAAATAAAAAAGGAGAATAAAACATGAAATTAAAAAAGTTCGGAAATAAATGGGTGGTAAGAATTGATAAAGGAGAAGAAATTGTTGAAACTTTAAAACAGCTTTGTGAAAAAAACAAAATACAATTAGGTTCGGTTAGCGGTGTGGGAGGAACTGGAAGGGTAACTGTTGGGTCTTTTAAAGCTAAAACTAAAGAATTTTTTTCTCAAGAATTAATAGGAGATTATGAAATTACTAACTTAATTGGAAATATCTCTACCATGAATGGAGAAATATATCTTCATTTACATATTACTATATCCGATTCAAACAATAATGCTTTCGGAGGACACTTAACTTCTGCGATAATTAGCACAACGGGTGAATTTATTATTGAAGAGATAGAGGGAAAAATAGAAAGGGAATTTAATGAAGAAGTAAGATTAAATCTCTTATTTAAATAAAAAGTAAGCATAAAAAGGGAAGACCTTACGTCTGCCCTTTTTATGCTTACTTCCTTAACTTAATTGTACTTTAAAAAAGTTTGTCAAAGGACCGTCCCCTGACAAAGTCTATGAAGTATATTTATCGTAACAAATAATTTCCGATAAAGGTTTTCTCCCGGTCTTAGTTCCTAATTTTTTAGGATACCCTAAAGGCATAAGAGACACAACTCTCACATCCTCCGGTACACCTAAAATTTCTTTAACTTGATCCTGATAGAAAGCCCCTATCCAGCAGGTCCCCAATCCCAGGGATGCTGCCTCTAAACTCATATGGTCCAGAGCAATAGCCAGATCAATAGAGTAGCTATGCTCTCCACAGGTCATCACATAATCAGGATCAGTCCCACACCCGGCTATAACCACCGGAGCCTCTCCTAC
>NMQN01000680.1 GCA_003575245.1 Candidatus Atribacteria bacterium 1244-E10-H5-B2
TTTCTATGCCTTATCTATATTTAATATAGTATCGTATCTCGTATCTCGTGAATCGTATCTCGTTAAGATAATAGAAACCGAGAATCAGATTAAATTCGTATCGAGTATATAGTATTGAGTATCAAGTTAAGAAAGAGAAAGAAAAGATAGAAAAAGTAACATTCTTCTTTCTATCTAACTACCCCACTAAAGTTTACACTAACTATAATTAAAACTCTCTTACCATAAATTTTTATTGAGCTAGTACATTAACCATTATCTATGCTTTGTACTAAATTAAAAAACTTAACAAGTTTTAATACAATACACCAAAATACATCTAAGCGGTAACCTTATCGAATTGTTCCACTGTTATTGCCGGGACACTATTAAATGAAATCCCAGTTAATTTATTCAGGGCTGCTGAAGATTTTATTACGTCATCTACACTAGGAAAATTTACAATAAAAAGCAAATCATTTTCTCCTAATAGAGCATATTGGGAGATTACTTCACCGCCATTTTTTTTAATAAGGTTATTAGCCTCCACTGTGCGTGCACCGCTTACTCCCTTTATAGCTTCTGATGAATACTTCCCAAACATTAAAAATGTTGTCATCATTATACCTCCCTTTTTTAAGAATTCCGCTTATTTAATAAATTTACAATTTAAAAACAGCAAGCTAAAACCCTTACTCCAAGATAGTGGAATGTTGTACTAGCTCAATAAATTATCGACTTTTTCAAACCAAAGAGAAATTTCTCGTTTCACCTCCTCAATGGTTGACGAGGCATGAACCAAATTCTGTAAAGCCCGCTTTTCTTTAATTGAAAGGTCGGGTGAATCCATCGAAAAATCACCCCTTATTGTTCCTAACTCCGCAAAAAGAGGAATGGTGTTTCCAATTATTTTTCTTACAACTTCAATAGCATGGTTTCCACTTAAGATAAGGGCAACCACTGGTCCCGAAGTTAGATGTTGAATCAGCCATTTTCTGACTAATTTACCAACTTCCAGGTCATCATCAGTCCCTAAATCCTCTGCAATATTTAAATTATATTTTTTATAGGCATCTACGGTCTTTTTGCCAACAGATCTAATCCAATTTTTATCATCAGGATAGTGTTTTCCCACAATTTCAGTAGTAGCATTTACTATTTTCATTTCTTCCAACCTTAGTCCCACTCTTTCAAATCTGGAAATAATTTGCCCAACCAGGCCCCTTTTAATGGCGTCAGGTTTTATTAACACCAATGTTTTTTCCATTCCTTAATTCACCTCTAAATTTTTTTCCTTAGTCCTTTTATTAAATAAAAACCAGCCTATCTAAAAAATAAAAAACTTGCTTTTCATTTTAAAAATCTATTTATAACTATAATTCAACAAATCCTCAAAAAACCCTTCTTTTTGTGAAAAAAATAAAAAAATAAAAAAGCCCTTCAGCATTTACTCTAAAGGGAAAAATTTTCTTGGCTCGGCATACCGTTTTATTCACCGGGAAGATTTGGGAAATTAATTAACTCTATTTTGAGGTTCTCTTCCTTCTAAAACATCAATTAAATTCTGTGCAGCTTGAATACTCATATTTTCTATAGCTTCTTCGGTATAGGCACCAATATGTGGAGTCATTATTACATTGTCCAATTCCTTCAAAGGAGATTCTCTGATGGGTTCATTATTATAGACATCTAAAGCTGCCCCTCTTAATTTATTAT
>NMQN01000007.1 GCA_003575245.1 Candidatus Atribacteria bacterium 1244-E10-H5-B2
CTGGATGTTGGTATTTATGTAACCGGCGAAACAGTAAAAATAACTAAAGGTTTATTAGAAAGTGCTAAAGAAGGAGAAATAAAGGCAGATGCATTTAAAGCAATGCAAAAAGATTTCGGTAAACTAGAAGCAGTTATACTAAAACCATTTATATTTAATTATTTAAGAGAACCAAAAGAAGTGAGAAGAGGATGGGCAATAAATAAATTGGAGAAAGAATTTAGACGTATGATGTATGTAACTCCTTCTAAGGATCCAAAAGTAAATTACGAAAGATTGCAGGATTTTTATAGAAGATTACAGGAGATAATGACAGATTTTCAATAAAAATAAAAAATCAAATGAGGTGATCATAATGACTGAAAAAAGTATTATATTTCAAATAAAAAAAAGAAAGGAGGTGATTAAAAATGACTAAATTCAAAAGACTATTATTGAAAATTTTATTGTTACCTATATTTCCCGCATTAGATGCACTAGTAGTACCAGATGTAGGAGAAGTCCTACTTTTAAGTTACGCCTTGAATAAAGTTGCCGCAACAGATGTAAAATTAAAACTTTTCACTAATGACTATACCCCAGTTGAAGGGAGTGTAGTAGCAAATTTTACTGAAGCAGTGGCTGCTGGTTATACTGCAATAGAATTAGCAGGTGCGAGTTGGACGATTGAATCGGATGGAGGAGTTACCACAGCTACCTATGCACAGCAAACTTTCACTTTTACTGCTGCAAGTACAAATTATGGTTATTACATAACTAACAATGATGGTTCGCAGGTCTTGTGGGCTGAAAGATTTTCCGATGCTCCCCATAATATTCCAAGTGGTGGTGGAACAGAAAAGATTACAGTAAAATTGATAGGTGAGTAAACAATGGGACAAATAAATATAGGAACACCAATAGATACTTCATTGATTCAATGTTGTAGATGTCATAAAGGATATGAGATTAAAGATAATATCTATGAAAATAATATATTAGTTTGTCCTCATTGTGGACTCAAACATAAGCTTGATTTTAAGCTCTTTGGCAATAGAATAGATAATTTAAAAAAGGTAGATAGATTGAATTTAGGAGTCATTGATATAGGTAGTCCTGCGATAAATAGGGATGCATACGTGAATCTTGGATATACTTATATATTGAAAGAGAACCCAGCTAATGCAGATGGCAAGATAACAGATATAGAAATATATACACGTGGAGCTTTGTCTGGTTGTATAGTCGCCACTTTTTATGTAATATCTGGTAGTATTCTATCTGCTCGTGATAGTCATTATATTGGGAATGTTCCTGCATGGTCACACCAAACTATTTCAGATTTAAATATTGATGTAAAAGCAGGAGACTATATAGGACTTTATTTTTCTGGAGGTGCTGTGGAAGGTGATGATTCTGGATACGCTGGATATTGGGATGCACCTGGCGATAAAACTTCAACCCCTGATTATGCTTATGGCTTTAATAGAGGCACTATAAGTCTTTATGGAACGGGAACAACAGAAGTAGCAGATTTTGAATATGTAGGAACTGGAACATTTACTTATTCGGGAACCGCAATAATAATAATTGGTTTTACTTGTGTAGGTAGTGGAGAGCTAACTTATTCGGGAACTGCAACTCAAATTTATACACGAGATTATCTTACTACAGCAAGTGGGCAGTTAGCTTATTCAGGAACTGCTGGGCATAA
>NMQN01000397.1 GCA_003575245.1 Candidatus Atribacteria bacterium 1244-E10-H5-B2
CAGTAGATAAGCGAAACCTTGACGGGCGGATTAGTGTTTGTAAAGCCTGCCGGAGCCTGGAAGGTCTAAATTATTATTACCATAATCAAAGTAAAATATTGATACAAGGTAAAGAATATAGAGATAATCACAAAAAGAACAGGAGTATTTATAATGAGAAATACCGGATCGACCATAAAGAGGAGCTAAAAGAGAGGGCTTCAAAATGGTATCAGGAGAATAAAGAGGCTATAAAGAAAAGGAACCTGAAATATTACCAGGAGAATTTAGTAGCCTGTCTGGCCAGGAGAGAACTTTGGAGAAGCAAGAATAAAGAAAGTATCAGAAAATACAATCGGGAATATAAGCGAAAGCATAAGGTTTTAAAGGCGGTTTAAAATGGCACTAAGTTTATTAGAAATTGAATATTTAAGGGAAGTGATAAAAGAAGTGAGGGTAAAGTTAGAGGCTTTAGAAGAAACAAGGTCTTTCTATAAGGTGGAATTGAAGAAGGCAGGTCTAACAGAAACAGAAAGGAATAGTTATCTATCGGCTTTAAAAGCTATTGATCAACATATTAAGGGAAAACAGAATTTCGATAAAAGTAATAAATTTAATGAAAAGGGCAGGTGAAAAATAATGAACTGGTTTCTTCTTATCGGGGTTTTAGTTGTGGTGGCAGGAATAATTTATTTTTTGATGAAGAAAAAGAAAAAATGAATAAGTAAATTAATCCGGCGGTCCGGTCTTCTTCCAGAGTTCTCCGGATTGCCTTCCCCTGTCCCCTTAAATAAACGTTTTTTAGAGGGGGCAGGGTTATTTAAAAATTAGAGGCTATTAATTATGGCTATTAAAAAATTTATTCTTAAACTTTACCAGGCTATTCAGGTTATTGCTGATTTTATCTTATATCGTTCACATAGTAAATTTAGGTGGTGATCTCACAATGGCCAAAACAAAAAAGATTAGAAATAAACTCCGGGCCCCGGGCAGGACAAAAAATCCTTACCTGGAATCTAATAATGGATTCAATCTCGTTGAGAAATTCCCGGGTATAGATTTTATGATCTACGAAAAGGAAAAGACTAAAAAGCGAAAAAAAAGAAGGTGAATGAAAAAATGAAAGAATCAATTAAGATTGTTGGCTATTGCAGGGTCAGCACCGAAAATCAGAAAGAAGAAGGAACGATCGAAATTCAGGAGAAGGCGCTAATCGAATATGCTAAAAAAAACAATATCGAACTACTGCAGATATTTAAAGATGAGGGAGTATCCGGATCAAAAGAATTAGAGAACAGGCCGGGGCTTGCCGAACTGTTTTTGTTTATCGAGAATAGCAAGGGAGTAGAAGGAGTTTTAATCTTTAAACTTGATAGGTTAGCCAGGGACCTCTATATACAGGAACATCTAATTAAAAAATTAGAACTGCTTAATATAGAATTGATAAGTATAAAAGAGCCGGACTTATCAAGTAAGGATCCGATGAGAAAAGCCTTCAGGCAATTTTTAGGGATAATTTCAGAACTGGAAAAATCTTTTATTACTATGAGGTTATTAGCAGGAAGGATCAATAAGGCTCAAAAAGGCGGTTTCTCCGGTGGATCTACCGCGATGGGTTATATCTCTAAAAACAGAACTCTTATTATCGATGAGGAACAGGCCGAAACTATCCGGTTGATCTTCAGAATGAAAAGATATAAGAGAATGGGTC